>JAJXVC010000036.1 GCA_021782295.1 bacterium
ATACTGTAGGGCGATGAACCACATCTCATCGCTCTGCTCGTATATCGCGATCGCGCGCCGAATGCGGGCGATCGCATCGGCGATGTCTCCGGAATGAAAAGCGACCTCGGCACTACTGCCGTAAAGACGCGCCGCACGCTCGCGATCGCCGTTTGCCTCTAGTCGGTCGATACATGAGGTAAAACACTCCATCGCCGTCGCCAGTAGTGTTGCGTCGATCTGTTGAGCGTACATCACACCCAACCGATGCGTGAGCTCGATGGCAAGCGTCGTTTCTCCATGCTCTTCGGCGACGGCGATCGCCGCCTCCAAAACCGGCTTCCACTCCAGGCCGGTCGTACCGATCGCCATGAAGTCGCAGGCAAGAAACGCATTGAGCGCCTGGCACGCGCGGATCCGATCCCCCACTTTTTCATAGAGTTCGTAGGCGCTTCGAGCGTATTGCGATGCAATCGCCGGATCGTTGCGCACGTGCACCCCCGCAATCGCCAGCGCCAGCGCCGCCTCTGCATGCTCGCCGCAGGCCCGAAAACGCGGCCGCGCTTCTTCGAGGCGATCCAAAAGCGTTCGCAGATGCAACGCGCCTCGTTCCCACGTCCAGAAGCGCAACCCGTCGAGAAAAAGCGCAGCGCGTTCGAACTCCCCTTCCGCCAGCAGCATCCGCAAAACAGCACGCATATTTGCAGATTCATCGTCGAGCAACGCAATCCAACGTGTCGACGGCTCGGCACGAAAGCGCGCCGGCATCGATGCCGCAAGCTCTTCGTAGTACTCTCGATAGCGAACCGCGACCATCGTCACTTCTCCCGCTTGTGCGAGAAACTCGTGGGCGGCGACCCGCAACGCATCGACCACGCGATAGCGCGTGCGCTCGCCATGGGTCTGCTTTCGCAGCAGTCCGCGACGGACGAGATCCTCGAGCGCCGCCTCGGTTGCCCCGCCGTCGGGAATTTCGTTGCGGCAGAGCGCGTGCGCCGCCGTTGCACTCCATACACCGGAGAACATCGAGACGCGTCGCATAAGGCGCCGACGATCTTCGTCAAGGGAACCGTAGCTGCGCTTGAAGATGCGCTCTACAATGGGGTCCCCGCGCGACGCTCCACCGCCGCTCCGCATTCCGGCGACGCTTTCGATACCGAGCGCGCTGCCGCGATTGCGGAGGTCCGGAGGAAGCGAACTAAGGTATTTCGCGCCGAGTTCGATCGCCAGCGGGTGGCCGCGCAACGATGCGAGATGGGTTTCCATCGAGGTTGCGTTGAGGGGTTCGTGTGCCGACTCTTCAAAACGAGTCGAAAAAAGTTGTTCGCTCTCGTGCATATCGAGCCGTTCGAGACGGAGCGGCGCTTCGCCGAGAACGCCTAACGCCGTGCGCGCCGTTGCAACGATCCGCATTTCGGGGGCCCCTTCCAGCAACCGATCGATGCCGGCGGCAACGGCTTGTGCCCCGGCATCGCAGGCGTCGAGCAGCAACAGACCGCGCGAGCGCTGAAAGGCGCGCACGCAGTCGCGCATGCTCGACCCCGGCCGTACGAGCGGCGCGAGCCCCTCGACGATTGCCGATTCGACATCGCGTTCGTCGACGGCCCCGGCGAGATCGACGAACCACGCCCCGTCGGGGAAGCGATGAAGGAGCCGTGCGATGCCCTCGATCGCCGTGCGGGTCTTCCCGATGCCTGCACCACCGACAAGCGTCACCAAAGCGCTGCGCTCGATGGCGACGGTGAGGCGACCGATCTCTTCGGTTCGCTCGATGAAGCGCCCATCAAAAATGGGCACGCCGTCGAAGGCGCTACGGCGCTCGACCGAAGGGCCGGCGTTGATGGGGTGTTCGGCGGCAACGCGATTGCGCCCGGCGTGTTTGGCACGGTAGAGCGCCGCATCTGCGGCCTCGACGAGTTGCTGGCGCTCGCTATTTCCGCGCGGTGTTCCGCTCGCGCAACCGATGCTGACCGAAACGCTTCCTAACGACGAACCACCGTGCGGAATGCCGAGCCCCGCGATCGACGCGCGCACGAGCTCGGCAACCCCGAGCGCTCCGGCAAGTTCGGTCTCGGGAAGCAATACGACGAATTCTTCGCCGCCGTAGCGAGCGACAAGATCGGTCGGCCGCCGCAGCGTCTGCGCGATCGTCGCGGCGACTTGCTGCAAACATGCATCGCCGGCGATGTGGCCGTACCGGTCGTTGAACTCCTTGAAGAGATCGACGTCGATCATTAACAGCGCGAGCCGGCGCCCGATACGGCGCGCGCGCGTTGCCTCGCGTTCGAAGCACTCTTCGAAGTTGCGTCGATTGGGAATCGCGGTCAGTTCGTCAACGTGAGCGAGCCGCTCGAAACGTTCGGCATCGCGCCGACCGCGATCGCTGTGCATACGCGCGCCGAGATAGAGCGCGCAGGTCTCGAGCAGGGCGAAGTCGTCGGCATCGTACGCATTGGGTTCCGTCGACTGCACGGAGAGTACGCCGATGCTCCGCCCGCCAAAAAGAATGGGAACGAAGATCGCCGATTCCGGCTCGCGCGTGCGCTCGCCGAGCCGAAGATAGTTCGTCGCATTCCACTCGCGAGCGTGCCCGTAGATGCGGGGGTCGGCATCGCGAAAGACCCGCGCACTCGTGCTTTCATTGGGAACACCCGGATTGTCGGGGATTCCACCGACGCCGTCGAGATAGGCGTAAACACACTGCAACGATCCTCGCTCCGGTGCGAGGATGAGAACGATCGAGGCGTCGACGAACTGTGCGAGCAGTGAGACGAATTCGTCGTAGAGGTCGGCAAGCGGTCGGTCAGTAGAAAGCAGGAGGGCCGCACCTTTGACCAGATCGCGATCTCGCCGTTGTCGCTGCTGGGCACGTTCGGGCTGCGAAGGCCCGTCCATAGGGGAGCCTTCCCTTCGACCTCAGACTTTTACTGCACCGTGGATCGAGATGACGGGCCCCTGCGCGTCCCTCCCCCCGACCTCCCTCGATGCTACAGCGATGCGCGTTGTTTTCCGAGCCGGGGGCAGCGGGTCTCGCGGTACGTTACCGCCCCTGGTTTACGAAAGCGGCGGCTACGATCGCCATTTGAATATGCGTCTGGGAACGATTGAGCGGCGCACGATGGCTTCTCTCAGAGGTGGACGAACTAGGCGATTCTCCGAAGACCCGTCTTTCGGATGCGTGTTTTTTATGGATCGCGATGAGGATAACGTATGAATATGCCGCTCATAATGGCCCTGTGTGCAGTCACCACAGGATTGATTGTTTCCGGGCTCTCGATTCCGCTGATACTCGGAAAGATCGCCCCGAACGACCTCTACGGAATCCGGACGACAAAGACGCGAAGCAGCCCGAAGGCCTGGTACGCCGGCAATGCGTTCGGCGGCAAAGCGCTGCTCGTCGCGGGAATCACGACGATCCTCATCGGCATACTCATTCCGATGGGAAGCGAGCTATTGAGGCTTAAAAGCGGTGCGGTGCAGATCCTGGGAATTGTCGCCGAGATTGGACCAATCGTGGTCGCCCTTATCGCAATGCAAGTCTATTTGCGCACGCTGTAAAGGGAGCCGACCTCGAACTGGAGGTGACGGTTTACCGCCACCCTATAAGCGCGCCGGCGACGGTGCTAGCGGCGCATTAGATACCGGCGTACCACTCATAGCCTTGGTCTTCCCAATACCCACCCTTTCCACCGTAGAGATGCCCGAACGAACCAACGATTTGAATCTCGCGCACCCACTTCGCACTCTTGTAACCGAGTTGCGTCGGTACGCATAGACGAAGCGGTGCGCCGCGATCCGGGGGAATCGGCTCTCCGTTGAACCGCAGCGCGAGCAGGCTTTGCGATTGATAGGCCTGCTCCATATCGAGGCTTTCGTAATACGGCGTGCCTTGGCCGTCGCTATCCATACAGCGAAAAATTACATAGCGCGCACCGCGATGCGGTCGCGCGATCTGCAAGATGCGATGCAGAGGAATTCCCGTCCAAGCGGCGATCGCACTCCAGCCTTCGACGCAATCGTGTCGTGTGATCTGCGTCTGCTGCGGCATACGTTGCAACTGCGCGAGCGGCAGGCGCAGAGGTCGCTCGACCGCACCGATGACCGAAAGCGTATAGTCGTGAAAATCGCGAGCGAGGAGGCGCTGATAGGCCGTACTCGTCGGCGTCGGTAGACTGTCGACGGGAAAATTCTTGCTGATATCGACGAGCGAGTATTCGCGCGCGCGACCAGGCAGATTCTCCATGAGCGCGGCGTCGAGTCGCCCTTCGAACCCGAGTACGTGGTGGAAGCC
This sequence comes from bacterium, assembly GCA_021782295.1. Next base: position 4,271 of record JAJXVC010000036.1, read on the forward strand.
CGAATTATCGTTCAGCGCGGTTCCGATCGGCGCACACCCGGCGAGTGCAGTTGCAATCGATGAAGCGAGAAAGAGTCGTCGCTTCATGGCCCCACGTTCTCATGTTCGCGCAACCGGTACCAGCCGGAGATCATCGAGCGCATCTGATTGAAGAAACCTTGCGTAAGAACCTGAAAGATGTGCACGAACGCAAAACCGACGAAGAGCATCATCCCGACGAAATGCCAAAGGCGCGCAAATTGCCGTCCGCCAAAAAGGATCGTCAACGGATGAGCGATCGCATCGATCCCCGGCGAGAGCGCAAGCCCGGTTAAGAAGATGAGCGGCGCGAGTACGAACAGCACGAAGGTATACGCGGCTTTCTGTAGCGGATTATAGCTACCGTGCGGCGGCGGATCGCGCCTCAAGCGCAGATAGTAGGCTTGCATCGGCCAGAGCTTGCGCAGATCGCTTGGGCGCAAAATCATCTCTGCGAGATTTCCTTTCACCGCACTGGAAACGAGCCAGGCAAGCCATGCGAGGCTCGCGATCCAGGCGAAGAAAAAGTGCCACCGTCGTCCGTCGGCAAGATCTTGGTAGGCCGGGATTGTGAGCCAGCCGGGGAACGCCCGCGCCCCCTCACCACCGTTCCCATCGCTTCCCCACCCGAGGAAACCGGTCGTGGTGAAGGAGCGGCCGAAAATCGTCGTCCTCCCAACGCCATCGGCAGGGGCATCGATGGAGAGTACCCGCCGCGTCGGGGTGCTGCGATCCGCGGCGTCGAGGTAGGGCGCCGCGTTGAAAATCTGTAGGCCGCTCGAAATTAAGACGGCAACGGCGATCGCCCCGAACCAATGGGCGAGCCGTGCGAGCGGAGCGTAGCGGTAGACGAGTCTTTGCACGATGCAACGATAACGTATCCCAGGCGCCTTTGGATGGCGCCGAGAAGAGGGCCGGGGTATGAAAGAAGCACCTCTTCGCGTCGCGCTCGCCGACGGCGTTGCACGCGTGACGCTCGCTCGCCCAAAGGTTCGCAACGCATTTAATAACGAGATGATCGCAGCGCTCCGTGAGACCTTCGAGCGATTCAACAACGATGACAGTACGCGCGCCGTCCTGCTGACCGGTGAAGGCCCCGTCTTCTGCGGCGGCGCCGACATTTCGTGGATGCGCGCTTCACTCGATCTCACCCATGAAGAGAACATCGCCGACGCCCGCGCGATGAGCGAGATGTTCCGCGCGATCGACCGGTGCAGCAAGCCGACGGTCGCTGCCATTCACGGTGCTGCGCTCGGCGGCGGAGCGGGGCTCGCAGCGGTCTGCGATATCGTCATCGCCGCAGATGACACGGTCTTCGGCTTTACCGAGGTAAAGCTCGGTATCATACCGGCGGTAATATCCCCGTTCGTCCTCGCGAAAATCGGCCGCAGCCACGCGCGCGCGCTCTTTCTCACCGGCGAGCGCTTCGATGCGCAGCGTGCGGCGGCGATCGGGCTCGTGCATCGCGTCGTGCGCGCCTCGCATCTTGACGATGCGGTCGACGAAACGTTACGCGAACTCTTCAGTGCCTCGCCCGCGGCAAGCGCAGCGGCAAAAACGTTGATCCCGCGCGTTACTGCAAGCACGTACGACGCAACGCTCGCACTCACGGCCGAAGCGATCGCCTTGCAACGCACCTCCCCCGAGGGGCAAGAGGGGTTACGCGCATTTCTCGAGCGTCGGACGCCGACGTTTTCCCGATGATCCGTCGCCTGCTGATCGCCAATCGCGGCGAGATCGCTATCCGCGTCGCGCGGACTGCCCATGAAATGGGGATCGCCGCTCTCGGCGTCTATTCGACTGCCGACGAACGCGCCTGTCACGTGCGCGCGATGGACGAAGCGCGCTGTATCGGCCCCGCGCTCGCTCGCGAATCCTATCTCAACATCGATGCGGTTCTCGCTGCCGCACGCGCGATGAACGCCGACGCCATCCATCCCGGCTATGGGTTCCTCTCCGAACGCGCTGACTTTGCACGCGCGGTTCGCGATGCGGGGCTTATTTTCGTCGGCCCCAGCCCCGAAGCGATGGCGGCGATGGGCAGCAAAATCGAAGCAAAGCAGAAGGCGCGCGCAGCCGACGTACCGGTCATCCCCGGCTACGACGGCGCCGAGCAGGATCTCGCCACGCTGCGCGCCCGCGCGCAAGAGGTCGGTTTCCCGCTGCTCGTCAAAGCGAGCGCGGGCGGCGGTGGGCGCGGAATGCGCATCGTCGAGTCGCTCGCCGATTTCGACGAAGCGCTCGATGCAGCAAAACGCGAAGCACTCGCTGCATTCGGTGATGAAAATGTTCTCCTCGAACGCTACCTGCGTTCGCCGCGCCATATCGAATTTCAGATCCTCGGTGATTCATTCGGCAACATCGTGCACTTCGGCGAACGCGAATGTTCGATCCAGCGTCGTCACCAAAAGGTTCTCGAAGAAGCACCGAGTACGGCCGTTTCGCCGGAACTGCGCGCGCGCATGGGAGAGGCCGCATTACGCGCCGCTCGCAGCGTCGGCTACAGCAACGCCGGCACCGCCGAGTTTATGCTCGATGCCGACGAATCGTTTTACTTCTTGGAGATGAACGCGCGTCTGCAGGTCGAGCATCCGATTACCGAATTCGTGTACGGGCTCGATCTCGTCGAATGGCAACTCCGCGTTGCCTCGGGTGAACGCTTGCCGTTCGCGCAGGAACAAATTCAACCGCGCGGCGCGGCAATCGAGGTGCGTATTTGCGCCGAAGATCCATCGATGCAAATGCTCCCTTCGACCGGAACGATCGACCGTTGGGAGATACCGCATCCTTGGGAGGCACGCGTCGATAGCGGCGTTGCGTTGGGGAGCGAAGTCACGCTCTTTTACGACTCGTTGTTGGCAAAACTGATCGTTGCGGCACCGACGCGCGACGAGGCCGTGCGCCGCCTGCAACATGCGCTCGACCGTACGCAGATCGGCGGGCTCCGCACAAACCTTCCGTTGCTTCGCTGGATCGCCCAAGACGAAGCGTTCATGCAAGGCGATACGACGACGAGTTTTCTCCCACAACGACTCGACGAATCTCGCTTCGCGCGCACCGCGTTTCCGCGCGAAGTGCAGATTCTTGCATTGGCGGCAATGCTGCGTGACGACGCCGTGCCATGGCGGATCGCGGGCGTTTCAATACCGCTTGCTCTCGCGCACGATGATGCACGCGCGACCTTGCGCATCGACCGCACCGCCGAGAGCGTTATCGTGTACGGCGATCTTACGGGGCCGCTGCGAACGCTTGGGAACGGCGCGACCATGCACGCCGCCGTCGGCGATGTGGAGGCCCGTGGACGCGTGCGCCGCCACGACCGCGGTTATTCGATTCTCTGGGAAGGAATCGAGTACGAAGTCGGGCTCGCACCCGCTCCGCAGGTCGAGAGCGCCGGAGGCATCGGCGACGAACGCTCGGGAAGCATCCGCGCTCCGATGCCCGGAAAGATTCTTCGCGTTGCCGTCGCTCCCGGCGACCGCGTCGAAGCACGCAGCTTGCTCGTGGTTTTGGAGGCGATGAAGATGGAGCACCGCATCGAAGCTCCCGGCGTGGGAAAGGTGGCGGCAGTACACGCGCGCGAGGGCGCGACGGTCGCCGGCGGCACGACGCTTGTGGAGATCGAAGCGTAGCATGAAGCGGCCGAAACGCGTCACGATCGCCGAGATGGGGCCGCGCGACGGCCTCCAGAACGAACACGAGATCATCGCGACGGCGACGAAAATTGCGTATGTCGATCTTCTCTCCGAGAGCGGCCTCCCGGTCATCGAAGCCACCTCCTTCGTCAGCCCGAAGGCGATCCCGCAACTCGCCGACGGTGCGGAACTCTTTGCCGGAATTTCCAAACGCGCGGGCGTTCGGTACCCGGTTCTCGTTCCCAACATGCGCGGCTACGAACGTGCGCGCTCGGTCGGCGTGCGTGAGATCGCGGTCTTTACCGCCGCCTCGGAGCGCTTCACCGAACGAAACATCCGCATGAGTATCGCCGAATCGATCGCGACTTTCCGCGAGGTCGTCGGCCATGCCAAGAACGACGGATTGCGCGTTCGCGGCTACGTTTCGACGGCGTTCGGCTCGCCGTTCGGCGATAACGTGCCTCCGCAAAAGGTTGTGGAGGTCGCCGTATCGCTCATGGATCTCGGATGCGACGAAGTTTCGATCGGCGACACGATCGGCGTCGGCGTCCCGAGCCAAGTCGAGGAACTCGTCCCGCTTCTTGCGGAGAAGATTCCGCTCGAACGATTGGCCATGCACTTCCACGATACGCGCGGAACCGCGCTTGCCAACGTTTACACCGCGCTCGGCTGCGGCATTTCGATCTTCGATTCCAGCAGCGGTGGACTCGGAGGCTGCCCCTACGCACCGGGAGCGACCGGAAACCTCGGCACCGAGGATCTGCTCTATTTGCTCGCTTCGATGGGTATTGAGACCGGCGTCGATCTCCAGCGCATTCGCGCCGCCTCTCGCTTCATCGCACGCGAACTCGGCCACGCATTGACGAGCAAAGCGTTTACTGCAATGGAGGCTCACGATGCCCTTCTCTCAGACTAAGTCGGCGCATCAACAAGAAACGTTCCGCGTTGGAGTTTTTTACGACGGTACGCTCGCCAAAGCGCGACGCAACGTCGACGTGACCATCACCGACGGACGCATCCTCTCCGTCGCGGAGGGAGCCGCAGGGGGCGAGCAGTTGCGTGCGGTCCCCTGTATGACGCCGGGGCTTACCAACGCGCACGTACATTTGGAAGCAAGCGGCGAGGCGGCATCGCAAGATGCCTGGTCGCGCAGCACGCAAAACGAGCGCGTGATCGCGGCGGTAAACAATGCGCGAAAATCGCTCTATGCCGGCGTGACGAGTCTCCGCGATCTCGGTTGCTCCGGCGGAAGCGTAATGAGCGTGGCTACCGGAATCGCCGAGGGGAAAATCGAGGGACCGCGCATCTCAGCCGCTGGCGCCGTTATCTGCATGACCGGCGGGCACGCGTGGTTTCTCGGGCGTCAGGTCGACTCGCCGTGGGAGGCACGCAAAGCGGTACGCGAACAACTGCTTGCGGGTGCAACCTGCATCAAGTTTATTGCCACCGGCGGAGTGCTGACGCGCGGCGCGGTTCCGGGAATCGCGCAATTATTGCCCGAGGAACTACAAGCCGGCATCGATGAAGCGCACCGTCACGGCCTGCGCACTGCAGCGCATGCAATCGGCACCATCGGAATTAAAAACGCGTTGCGCGGCGGAATCGATTCTATCGAACACGGGCACATGCTCGATGACGAAGCGATTGAACTCTTCAAAGGCAACGGCGCCTACCTGGTTCCGACCCTTTCCGCGCCGACCTGTATTCTCGAACATGCTGAGGATGGAAAGCAGCCGGAATGGGCACTCGAGAAAGCGCGCCTGGTCGCGCGCGAGATGCAGGTGAACATTGCGCGTGCCTACCGGGCTGGTGTAAAAATCGCCGGCGGTTCCGATGCGGGAACCCCCTATAATTTCCACGATCGTTACGCATACGAGGTTGAGTTGATGCATCGACTCTTGGGCATGAGCCCGCAAGAGGCGCTGCATGCTGCAACGGCGGTCGCATCCGAGCTCGTCGGCCTCACCAGCGGAACCTTGGCACCCGGCGAACCCGCCGATTTGCTCTTCCTCGAACGCGATATCGCCGAGGATATCACGACGCTCTATCACCCGCTCGGTGTCATGAAGAACGGATCGCGAATCGTCGATCGTGCCGGATAAGCTCGAGGGCCTGCGCGGACTTCGCCTCGCGGTGTTGGCGCCGATTGCATGGCCGGTGCCGCCGCCGGGATACGGGCCGTGGGAGCAAATCGCTTATAATATCGCAAGCGGAATGCAGAAACGCGGTCTCGACGTCACCTTGTATGCCTCGGGAAATTCGCGTTTCGAGGGGGGATTGCGCAGCGTCGTTCCGCTCGCGCTCAACGAAGATCCCGCGCTCGACGGTAATGTTTTCGACGCGATCCATATCGGAAGACTTTTCGAAGAGGCGGATCGCTACGATCTGATTCACAATAATTTCGATTGGAAACCGATGACCTATGCCCTCGCGCATACGACGCCGCCGCTGTTGACGACGATTCACGGATTCTCGCAACCACAGATTCTCGCCGCGTATTACGCCTGCGCGCACCGCAGCTTCTTCACCTCGATTAGCGATGCCGACCGCGACCCGGGGCTCCGCTATCTCGGCACCACGTATAACGGTATCGACGCCGACGCGTTTACCTTCCGCGCCGATGTCGGCGAGTATCTCTTGTTTATCGGCCGCTTCCACCCTGAGAAGGGCACGCACCTCGCCATCGAGATCGCGAAGCGCGCGGGCATTCGTATCAAACTCGCCGGTATTCCGCATGACGAGCGCTATTTCAACGAACTCATTGCCCCGCAGATCGACGGTGACGCGGTCGAGTTTCTCGGCGAGGTGCGCGGGACGCGCCGCGACGAGGTGCTCGGCGGCGCGCTGGCGTTGGTGCACATGACGACGCGCCCGGAACGCTTCGGGCTCACGTTAGTGGAGGCGATGGCCTGCGGCACTCCGGTTCTCGGAGCTCGCATGGGATCGATTCCCGAGATCGTCCTCAATGGGGAAACCGGGATTCTCTGCGACGATATCGAGGCAGCGGTCGCCGCCGTTCCGAAACTCGCCGCGCTCGACCGCGCCCTCTGCCGAGCGCATGTTAAAAAGCATTTCAGCATCGAGCGTATGATCGACCGGTATATCGACGCCTATCGCATCGCGTTGCACGAACGCTTACCGGGCGCGCCAAGTACAGCGGAGATAGCGGCGCGCGCGCACGATTGGTGGGATCGCCCGATGGCGTTTACGGATATTCCACCGCACCCAAGCTCTTTGCGTTTCGCCGAATAGTCGCGCCGCTCGTCAGTCCGAGATGCGGTATCTGTCATCCCAAGTAGCGGTATCTGTCATCCCGAGTAGCTGCGGAGCAGCGTATCGAGGGATGCGTGCGGCGCCTCGATACGCCCACTACGCGGGCTTCCATGAGAAGGCCGGTGTTGTCAAGTGGTTCCTTCGTCGTACTTCTTTGTTTTTTCGTTCTAGGTCTCCGCTCGTGAGCTTCCGTGATGACGCCGTCGAAGAATTCGGTCCGCCCCGCTT
>JAJXVC010000037.1 GCA_021782295.1 bacterium
GAATGACGATTGCGAAGATCGGTGCGCCGGTTCGCGGATCGAGTTTTGCAAAAGCGCGGAAAAAGAGGCCGTCGACGCCCATTTGGTAGTACACGCGCGGCGCCGTAAGCAGTTGGTTGCTGACGAAACCAAGCAGCGAGAGCGCCACCACCGCACCGACGATTCGTTCTGCGATCGGCCCGAACGCCACGCGCGCGACATCGGCGACCGGTGTCGTGGTAGCGGAAAGCCCGGCGATACCGAGGGCATTGATGAGAACCGCATTGATCGCAACGTAAATCGCGGTGACGCCGAGAACGCCGAGGGCAAGCCCGCGCGGCAGAGCGCGCACGGGGTCGCGTATCTCGGCCGAAACATACGTGCCCGGCCCCCAACCGAGGTACGAAAAAAGCACCGGGAGCATGGCGACACCGAGTAAACCGAGCGATGGCTCCGGTGCTGCGGCGGCGACCGGCGCGGTCGGTGCGTGTGGCGCGACGAGCGCGACAACGACAAAGAGTGCGAAGGCGAGGATCTTCGCAATCAAAAAACCGTTTTGCGTGTTGGTGCCCGCGCGCACGCCGAATGCATTGATCGCGGTGAAGAGCAGCACCGCCGCGATGGCGAGAGCGCCGAGGCTCATCGGCGTCGAGGCAATTCCCAGTACCGGAGCAGCGTAGCCTGCGAAGGCGATTGCCGCCGATGCGGCCCCACCGCTCATAGCGATGAAGAGCAGCATCCACCCGAAAACAAAGGCGAGTGCCGGATGAAACGCATCGCGCAGGTACGCGTAGAGTCCGCCGTCGAGCGGACGCCGCGCGGCGAGTTCGCCGAGGACGAGCGCTCCCAAGAGCGATACGATGCCGCCGACTGCCCAGGCGCCGAGAATAGCCACCGGCGTACCCAGGTCACGCGCGACGACCGATGGTGTACGAAAGATTCCCGAACCGATGACACCGCCGATGGTGACGAGCGCTACATCGAGCGTCCCGAGCCGACGGCGAAGTTTCACGCGCCGGCGGAGCTCTGCAACAACGCGAGTTCTTTCGGAGGGGTGAAGGTAATCGCCGGTTCGCGTTCGCCGAAATCGACGACGGTGGCGCTGCCGACGAGCTCGCCGATTCGGTCGACGATGCGCGCCACGAGCGTCTCCGGGGACGAAGCCCCCGCAGTGACGCCGATCCGTGCATGTCCGACAAACCATTCGGCGCGAAGTTGTTCGATGCAATCGACGAGATACGCAGCCGCGCCGATCTGCTCCGCGCATTCGCGGAGACGCTGTGAGTTCGAGCTGTTCTCCGAGCCGACGACGACGACGACCTCTACCGCAGCGGCTAACGCTTTGACCGCAACCTGGCGGTTCTGCGTCGCATAACAAATATCGCTGCGTGCGGGTTCGCGCAGTTCCGGGAAGCGCCGACGCAAGGCTGCAAGAATCGCCATCGTATCGTCGAGCGAGAGCGTGGTCTGCGTGACGACGGCGACGCGCTGAGGATCGGGAACCGGGATCGAGAGCGCTCGCTCGACATCTTCGACCAGGGCGATGCCGCCGGGGACGTGCCCGAGCGTGCCTTCTACCTCGTCGTGATTTCTATGGCCGACGAGCAAAACGAAATAGCCGTCTTTTGCGAAACGTAATGCCTCGAGATGCACCTTCGAAACGAGCGGACATGTCGCATCGACGATTCGCAGATGGCGCTCGCGCGCTTCCTTTTTTACCGCCGGTGATACGCCGTGCGCACTGAAGACCGCCAACGCCCCGTTGGGGATCTCGTCGAGCCCTTCGACGAAGACGACGCCGCGCGAGCGCAAATTCTCGACGACCTCGCGGTTGTGAACGATTTCGCGACGAACGTAGAGCGGAGCGCCGTGCGCTTCGATCAATTGCTCGACGATATCGATCGCACGGTCGACACCGGCGCAGAAGCCGCGCGGGTTGGCCAGTAAAATCTCGGTCATAGGCGGATGGTACAGCCTACGCCCCCGGGCTCAGTAAGACCTTGATGGCGCTGCGTTGATCCATCGCGGCGTAACCCTCGGCGACGCGATCGAGCGAGATCCGGCGATCGAACACGCGCCCCGGGTGGATCTGCCCGGCAACGCAAGCCGCCATCAGCGGCTCGATATAGGCGCGCGCCGGCGCAAGCCCGCCCCGCAGGCTGAGGTTCTTGAGAAAAATGGAGCGAAGATCGGGGAGCTTCACGTTATGTGGAACGCCGACATAGGTGACCGTTCCGCCGGGTCGCGCAGCGGCGATGGCGAGGTTGAAACTCTCTTCGTTGCCGACCGCCTCGACGATCGAGGGAGCTCCGCCTTTGGTCATCTCCAGGAGGCGATCGAGTGTCTGCGGGTCGTGCGAGTCGAGGCAATCGCTCGCGCCGAAATCCGCAGCGATCTTCAAGCGAGCGGCATTATGGCCCACCGCGATCACGCGTTCGGCGCGATGGACGCGCGCAGCGGAGAGTACCGCGCAGAGGCCGACGGCGCCATCACCGACGACGACGACCGTTCCGCCGTTCCCCGCACCCGCCGTTGTCGCGCCGTGATGGCCGGTCGCCATAACATCGCACAGCGTCGCCGCGTCGGCGAGCAATTCGTCGTTATCGCGCATCGCTTCGTTCATCACGGCGAGGGTGCCGTCGGCGTATGGAACGCGCACGAATTCCGCTTGCGCGCCGTTTGCATCGTCGCCCCAAAAACTTCCGTGTTCGCACGACGTGTGCAAACCTTGAAGGCAATACGCGCACGTTCCGTCGCCGATCGCGAACGGAGCGATCACGGCATCGCCGGGCTTCACGTTGCGCACGGCGGCGCCGACGTCTTCAACGATGCCGATGAATTCGTGGCCGGTACGCTCGCCGGGTTCGCGTTCGACGACACCGCGATAAAACCAAAGATCGCTTCCGCAGATCGCCGCGCGTGTGACGCGCACGATCGCATCGGTCGCCTCGCGGAGCGAGGGATCGGGGACGCTCTCGAGGCGCACGTCGCGGGTGCCGTGATAGACGGTTGCTTTCATCACTTTACGGGACCCTCGGCTGCGCTCGTTGGTTGCATGGGCGCGAAAACCTCGTCGGCGAACGCGCGCACGATTGCTGTGAAACGCGCGTTTTCGCGAAGCGGCGCGGCGTGATCGGACGCGGCGATGATTTCACGGCGCGAATGGGGCGCATTTCGCAGATAGCGCGATTCATCGGTACGAAAAATGAGATCGAATTCGCCGTTAACGATGAGAACGGGGCGATCGTACGACGCGATGAGGTCGCTCTGGCGCATCCCGTGCACGGCGATCTCGCTCGTCGAATCGAGAACGCGGGGGTCGAACGGAATTTTTTCGATCTCGCGCGCCCACTCTTCGCCGACCACGGCGCGTAACGAGAGCGAGGCGATCGAACGGTAGAGCGGATCGGGAAGTGCGCCCATCGCCTGGGCCATCATACGAAACGGCAGTCGTTTCCATCCGTCGAAATCGTAGGTCGAGCCGGCGAGCAATAGCGCTCGGCTCGCGTCGAGATGCTGTGAAAAATACGGCACCGCAACGAATCCGCCGAGCGAATAACCGACGACGAGTGGGGGAGTGGCGCAGGCTTCGAGCGCCGCTTCGATTGCGGCGTTCACATGCGCGCCGTCGAACGGCTCGTCGACACGCCCGCCGTGCCCCGGCAAATCGATGGCAACGATGTAATATCGGTCGGCGAGAGCCGCTGCGTGCCGCGCCCATATCGCCTTGCCTAAACGTAGCCCGTGGAGGAAGAGGATCGGGGAGCGTCCGCGCTCCCCGTACGCGGTCATGGCGGCGACGTCGTTCATCGCCGAACAACCTGCGCGTCCCGCCTAGGTTTCGCCTGCACGCGGCGAATGAGGCGATCATGCAACCGATTCAAGCGCTCGCTCTTCTCCTCGCGTTTGCCCCGCAGCAGACGCCGACCGCGATTCCAACGCAGCCGCCGGTGATTGCGGCGCCGCCGTTGGCACCGCTGCCCAGCGACACGCTCAATAACGGCTCCTGTCTCGACTCACCGCGCGCCGTTCCGCTCGATCTCCACGAACCGGTAACGGTCGGGAATCAGATCGTCCGTATCGATAAGGTCGTTTCGACCGATTCCATGATGCCCGGCGAGGTGATCGGCTTTCTCTACACGCTCCAGGACGGCACGACTTGGCTTGGCCAGCGTACCCCCGATTATATGTCGGCTGCCGATTCGCGGGCGATCAATCTCGTGCTCGCCGCCTCGCGGCTTCCGGCCGATACCGAGACGGTCTTCCCACCGCAGATGCGTTTCGGCGTTGCGACGCACTATCGGCAGTTTTTCCCGGTTCAAGTGCAAGCAAGCGCTCTCCCGGCACTTCGGGTACGGATCGATCCGTGCGTGGCCTGGCCATCGGGCCGCCAGCTCCCCGATCCGCGCCTCTGACGGGTTAGCACTTGATGCATCCGACTGCTAAGGGCCGGGGTTAAGGGTGCGATGGAGTTTGTAATTCGCGGGCGATGCGGGCGATTCGAACCGAATGCCGACGCTTTCCTCGACGAAGAGCGAGGGGCGATCGTCGTGACGCTCGAGGTTGCCGGTGTCGCCCCGGAGACGCTGCGTTTAACGGTTGAGGCGGAGCGCCTGTCGATCGCCGGTCGCCGCTTCGACACGCTGCCGCAACGTCGCGGCTCGTTCGTACTCAAAGAGATCGCCTTCGGTGAATTCGGCCGCGAACTCGACCTGCCCGTCTCGGTCGATATCGAACGAAGCTCGGCGACATACCTCGACGGATTGCTCACCATCGTGCTGCCCATCGCAGCGACTGCGTATATTCCGACCGCGCGCAACGACGTGCGGATCATCGTGCAAAGGATCGTCATCTAATATGGCCGCGAAAGCGAAACCCATCGTCCCCGCCGGGAGGCTCGGAATTCTGCCGTTGCAGGAGGCCGTGCTGTTCCCCAACACCGTCATTCCGCTTGCGGTTGTAAAAAAGCCGGGCATCCGGCTGGTCGAAGAGGCGATCCGCGAAGGTCGCCCGATCGGGCTGACCGTTCTCAAAGATCGCGATATCGAAAACCCAGGCCCCGATGATATCGAGCGCATCGGCACCATCGGCGTCATTCAGAAAATGTTGAAGGTTCCCGACGGTACGCTTCGCTGCATCGTTGCCGGGCAATCGGTCTTCCGCATCGAGCAGTTCACGCAGAGCGAACCGTACATGGTGGCCACGTACACCGAATTGCCGGACAAGACCGTTGAAAACGAAGCGCGCGTTGCGATGCATCGCAATCTTGCCGGGCTCTTCCAAAAGCTTCTTTCGTACTTGCCGCAGGCACCGCGCGAAATGGAGATGGAAGTTCAAAATATCACCGACTCCAACGTGCTTACGTATTTCGTGGCGTCGACCATGCGCCTTGAAACCGCGGAGCGCCAGGCGTTGCTCGAAGAGCGCGACACTGCAAAGCGGATGCGTAAACTCACGATGTTGCTCACCAAAGAGTTGGAAGTCGTGGAGCTCGGGCACAAGATCCAGGGCGATATTCAGCGCGAGATGGACAAAAATCAGCGCGAATTCTATCTGCGTCAACAGTTACGCGCGATTCAAGAAGAACTCGGAGAGATCGATCCGCAGCTCGCCGAGATCAACGAGTTAAAGAAGAAACTCGACGAAGCGAAGTTGCCGGAAGAGGCACTAAAAGCCGCCGAACGAGAACTCGACCGGCTCTCGAAGGTGCCGCAGGCGAGCCCCGAGTACAGCGTTATTCGTACGTATCTCGATTGGCTCGTCCAGTTACCGTGGAATATCGAAACCACCGATGCGATCGATATTCGGAAAGCACGGGAAATTCTCGACGAGGACCACTACGATCTCGAGAAAATTAAGGATCGTATCGTCGAATATCTTGCCGTCGGCAAGCTCAAGAATCGCCTCAGCGGACCGATTCTCTGTTTCGTCGGCCCGCCGGGCGTCGGGAAAACTTCTTTAGGGCAATCGATCGCGCGCGCGATGGGGCGAAAATTCGTGCGCCTCTCGGTCGGCGGCGTTCGTGATGAAGCCGAGATTCGGGGCCACCGGCGCACCTACATCGGTGCGATGCCGGGCACGATCGTGCGCGCGATCCGCGATGCCGGAACGCGCAACCCCGTCATGATGATTGATGAAATCGACAAAGTCGGTTCTGATTTTCGCGGTGACCCGCAATCGGCGTTGCTCGAAGTGCTCGATCCCGAACAAAACAAGGGGTATCGCGACCACTATCTCGATCTGCCGTTCGATTTAAGCCAAGTACTCTTCGTGTGTACCGCGAATTCGCTCGACACGATCTCGCCGCCGTTGCGCGACCGCATGGAGATCATTCAGCTCTCGGGATATACGGAATTCGAAAAGCTGCAGATCGCCAAACGCTATCTGCTCAAGAAGCAGCGCCTCGCCAATGGAGTCAAGGAATCGCAGTCGCAGATCAACGACTTGGCACTGCGGGCGATCATCAACGACTACACGCGCGAGGCGGGCGTCCGCAATCTCGACCGCGAGATCGGCACCGTATTCCGCAAAATCGCGCGCAAGGTCGCGGAAAATTCACGCTATAAAACGCGCGTCAAACCGGAGAGTCTCGTCGAATATTTGAAGAAACCGCGTTTCTTCAACGAAGTGAAAAAACGTGTCGCCTCGATCGGCGTTGCGACCGGAATGGCATGGACGCCGGTCGGCGGCGATATTCTCTTCATCGAAACGCAAGTGATGCCCGGAAGCGGCAAAGTCGTTTTGACCGGACAGCTTGGTGATGTGATGAAAGAGAGCGCGCAGGCTGCCGTCTCATTCCTGCGTTCGCGCTCTTCGGAGCTCGGCCTCGCCGAAGATTTCTTTGCCAAGCACGACATCCATATCCACGTGCCGGCGGGCGCGACGCCGAAGGATGGACCATCGGCGGGTATCGCGCTGGTCACCTCGATTGCCTCGATGCTGACCGGAAACAAGGTCGATCCGAATCTCGCGATGACCGGAGAGATCACGCTCACCGGTCAGGTGCTACCGATCGGTGGATTAAAAGAGAAAGTCCTCGGCGCGCGGCGCGCGGGAATTTCGAAAGTGCTTCTGCCGAAGCGGAACGAGGTTGACCTCGACGATATCCCCGACGAAGTGCGGAAGCAGATGACCTTCGTATCGGTAGAAGAGCTCTCGGAAGTACTCGCGCACGCTCTGGGCAAACGCATTATCGCTCCGGTGCCGCTCGGTAACGAGAACCTCAAACGCAACGGTATCGTCGTTCCGATGCCCAAGCGCGGTGTCGGCAAGCGCTCGGCCGCGACTCGCGGACGCGCGAAGGTATCGCCGCGCCCGGCAACGCGGGCCTAACGTAAACGCGTGGCACGCATCGCCGGTGCGATGCTGTCGCCGAGAAGATGCGCGAGTTCGTGGGCCGGTGCGGTCTGGAGCTCGCGCATAAGCGCGCGCGAGTAGGTGCGATATTCGTGCAGCGCCCCAAGACGATCGTGAACGACGAGGTGTGAACGGATGAGTGTGCTCCACGCGCGTTCGTCGCACTCATCGAACGCAAGCGCCCGTCGCGCGAGGTGCATCGAACGCTCGATCTCTCCTTCGCGGAGCGCTCGATCGGCGAGCGTCGTCACCACTGCCTGGCGAAACTCCTCAAGGCGTCGGTATGTCGGCGCCAGCCATTCCGGAATCTCGTAGCGTGCGGCGGCATTCGTCGCGCTTTCGAGGCGTTCGGCAAGGTCGTCGTCGGAGTGTTGCTCCGGCGCATTCCAGCGCTCGCTGTACTCCCAGAGATCGACGCGGGCGCGCGAATCGTCGAGCCGGTACGAGTGGCCCTGCGTCGCCAAAAGATCGTCGCCGAGGCGTCGACGGATGCGGTGGAGCGCAACGTACAGCCGGTTCCTGGCGACCGACGCCGCGACGTGCGGCCAGAGCAACTCCATGAGGCCCTCGGAGCGGATGCCGCGCCGGTGAAGCGCGAGCGCAAGGAGCAATTCCCATTCGCCGGGCGTCAGAAAGAGTTGCTCCTCGCCGCGCACGGCATAGCCGGAGAGAAGTTGAAGATCGATTGCGGGCGCGTTCATCCTCAGAAGCCTATGCGCGCGTACTTACAAAACGGTCACAATCATTCGGGTTCGCCGAGATCGCAACAAATTTGTTCGAAGTGCGGCGAGGGATCGAGGCCCAGGCTTCGTTGCAGGGCTTGGCGGCAGTCGAGGTAGAGGCGCCGAGCGGCCGCGCGATCGTCGGCGGCGATAAGGGCGCGGATTGCCAGCAGGTAGCCGCTCTCGTCGCAGGGGTCGAGCCGCCGAAGATCGTCGGCGATGCCAAGCGGCGTCGAACGATCGCCGCGGGCCAACAGCGCCTCACCGAGTTGAAGCAACGCATCGCGCCGAAGGCTCTCCAACCAGAGTTCGGACTCGAGAAACCACTCGAGTCGGCGCAGCGTCGAGGGGATCGGAGCAACGACGAGCGGCCGAAGGCGCTGGAGTTCATCGAGGTTCTCGGTACGCGATGCCGTTCGCAGCTCGTCGATATCGGAACAGATCGCCGCGCCGAGCGAATATCGTCGCCGGGTGGCGACGATAGCATCGGATGGAAGTTTTTTCCGCAATCGCGAGATGGTCGTCTGCAGCGCGCTTGATGCCGCGCGCGTGTCGCGATCGGGCCAGATCGCGCTTGCGATCTGTCCGCTCGGCACCGGTACCGGATGCAGCGCGAGATAAACGAGAATCTCGATCTCGCGACCGGTGAGGGCGAGAACCGATCGATCGACGGAGAGCTCTCCGCGATAGACGCTGAGGCGAAACGGCGCCGACGGTGATGGCGAATGCCGACCTCGATCGACGTCGGCGCCGACGGCGGCAGATGGGTGAAGCGTTATTTGAATCTCTGCGATCGCTTGCGATGCGTTTCGTTCGGTATAAAGATGGGCGATGAAGCGCTTCATCTCACCACGTCGATCGCGGAGTGCGATCTCGAAACCCGCGCGTTCCGGCGCTTTCGATCGAATCGCCGCACGCGCAAACTTCGTTACGAGCCCGGTCTCGCCGACCGCGGCAATCGCACCGATATGTTTTCCGAGCAATTCATGGCTCGGTATTCCCAGCAACGCTTCGACATTCGGGGTGGCGTAGAGTACCTGCCCGTCGCGTCCAACCCGCACCACGATTGCGTCGATTGCCGAGAGTACTCGCCCTAAGGTGCGCTCGAGTCGCAAGCGGTCGCCGATTGCAAATGCGAGCAGGACGCACTCGCTTCCGGTGCCGATCTCGACCCCGTAGATACCGATTCCGCTATGCGTGCCGACCAGATATTGCCATACGGCAATGCACACGAAAATAAACAAAATCGGAAAACTCAACAAGAAATATCTCGCGGGGTGGTAGCCGTTGCGCGCGCGGCCAATCGTTGCGACGACGACCAATGCAGAAACGAAGAACATCATCGCAATGGGCACGAGTCCGTGCGGATTGAGATTTACTGAAACAAAGCGCCGGAAGAATACGACGATGGGAAGGTAGCCCAGTAACGCAACAATGCAGAAAAACAGAAGCCGGTCGATGCGCGCACCGTAACGTGATGTCTGGAGAAACGATCGCGCGAACTGTGCGTAAAGGGCAACGTTCGGGCCCCACAGCACGTATTCGATTTCTCCGCTATGCCACGGACCGAACGGCCAACCAAGCCGCCAGAGAAAATTATTTCGGAACAATTGATAGAGCGCGAGCGAACAAAGATAGGCGAGGTACCAGCCGATGAATGGTTCGCCGGACATAACGAAAAGCACGAACATCGTCAACGTGGTTCCACCGAGCAACCCGAAGTAGAGATAGAGTGGAACGTGTCCGGGTTCGCGATGAAGGACGAACGAGACGGGCGCTGCGCGAATGCATCCGAGCGTTTTCGTGTTCGAGAAGACGCGAACGAAGAACGAATGGCGCGCCCATGCGTTTGGAATGGTGAGGGCCGGTGGCCCCCCGTACAGGACGTGCCCGTCGTCGGGAATCTCGTCTTCGAAGCGGACGATGCGTCGGCCATGAGGCGCTGCTCGATAGGCGAGTGCGGCGCTGCTTCCGGGGGGCGCGAAGATCTCCCAGGGACCGCTGCTTCGTGAGGCCGCAAGCGCGATCGATGCAAGCGAACTCCCGCGCTGCACCGTTGACGCTTGCCGAATCGAGCGCGCGCAGGGAGCCAGGGCCGGGTGTACGCGGGCCATAGCAAGGGCAAGTGCGAGCGCTGCAGCCGACATTGGCTTGCTTACTCTTCTTGTCGTCGCAGCGCGCTCCCGTCCCCGAGCTAAGGGGAATGTAAGATCCTCACTCTACGCTGCGTGGAAAACCCGACGACTGGAGATCATCGATCGATGCGATGCAGCATGCTTGTTCTCACCCTCGCTCTCTACGGAGGCATCGCCGTGCTGGGGGGCTGCGGCGGCGGCGGAGGCGCGCCGGCGCTGCCGCCGAGCTCGGCGGCAGCGCCGAGCCCGCTGAAGCTGACGATGGCCGGCGGCCCGGTCGCGCTCCCGAGCGCGGGCGGATATTTTGGAACGCTTCAACTGTCCACGAATAACGCACCGAACGGAACGACGCTAACACTTGCGGCGGCGACGGCGGTACCGGTCGGCGCGCCGACTCCGCAAGCGCTCCATCGCAAGCACGATCTACGCGCACCGCAGGCGACCTTGACGCCGACCGTGCTCTACGTGGTGACGCTTCAAGTCTCGCAGAACGTCACGTTTGGCAGCATACCGAACTTTTCAATTCAATTGCCGTCGGGGTTTTCGACCCTCAATAAGGCGTTCTACATCTCGATTTTCGCGGGAGAGAACGCCCAAGCATCGCTGCTGGCGAGCATCGGGCCGGCCGCGATCTCCGGATCGACGTTGAGCTTCACCGGGAGCGCGACGCCGTTGACGCTCGATGCCGGGGTTCCCTATCTGCTCGAGCTTTACGATGTCGCCACCGGCGCCACGCCGACGCCATCGCCGCTCCCATCGAGTTCGCCGACGACTGCGCCGACGTCCTCACCGACTGCCGCACCGACCGCATCACCGACGGCTGTGCCGACCGCTGCATCGGCGCCCGCCGCCGGAACGCTCTATGCACTCAGTCAAGGCAGCACGTTCACATTCGGCGCATTCGCTCCGGGTGCGAACGGCAACGTCGCTCCGACGGCGAGTTTCACTGCGTCGATTCAATCGCCGACCGGTATCGCCGTCGACGCAACGGGGCGCGCCTATGTCGTCGCCTACAGCGTCAGCGGAACGGAAATTCTCTCCTACGCCTACGGAGCGAGCGGCAATGCAACGCCGTCGACGATCCTCACCACCGATCCCAACGGCTGGGGGCTGGCGATCGACCCTGTATCCGGCGATCTCGTTGCGACCGATGCAAACAACAATATCGTCGAGTATTTTGCGCCAGGCGCAAACGGTTCGGCGAGCCC
>JAJXVC010000038.1 GCA_021782295.1 bacterium
AACTGTTGCAGCATTGCGAGCGGAATCGGTTCTTCGAGCAGGGCAAGAATCTGTAAGAACTCACGCCGCTCCGGCGGCATGAGCGCGAGGTCGCGCGCGACGACCGCGCGCAAACCAACGGTGACGCTTGCCGTATCGTCGCTGCGTTCCGTCGCAATCGATTCGGCGATCGCGACGATGTCGATGGCACGCCCCGCGGCGAGTTCGACAATCCGGGCGATGACCTCGTCGCTTGCAGCGGGCAAGAGCGAACGCACGAGCGCACGCGCATCGTCCTCGGGGAGCGCGTCGAGCACCACCGAGAGATCGCTCGGTGCGATTCCATCCCACCCTGGTTCGTCGAATCGTTCGATCGAAAGCAATGCGAATCGCCGGTCGGCGAAGCGCTCGACCAAGCGCAGCAGTAACGAGAGCGATTCGGGGTCGCACCACTGCATGTCGTCGACGGCGATGAAGAGCGAATAGTCGAGCAAGACCGCCTCGATAAGGCGATAGAGTGCCTCCTCGGTCTTCGCGCCATCTCGATCAGCCGTGAAATCGCTCGGGAGGCCGGCGGCGAAGAGCGCCCCCCGCTTGCCGAGAGCGGCGAGTATCGCCGCACCGATCCGCCGCGCGACGGCCATCGGCAGGCGAGCCTGAATGCGATGCGCGGGCTCGAGCAAGGCGAGCCATTCCGCAGCGCGCGCGCGTGCGACCGCGGTTTCGCCGAGCGTGCTCTTGCCGATGCCGGAGCTGCCGACGAGGCGCAGCGTCCGCGCCACCTGCAAACGCCGGGATGCATCGAGGACGTTCGCGATGCCCTCGAGTTCCTTCGTGCGGCCGATCAGCGTTCCCACGGGGGGAGCGATACGCGAAAAACCAGGGGTTTTCCCGGAGGCGCTCCCCAGGCGCCGGGGGCTATCGTATGGGCATGGAGGATTTCAGCATGTACGCACTCGCCACCGAGACGGCTCAACCAAGCGCTCCGACACTCTACGCAGCCGGTGGGCAGCCCGAGATTCCTTACTGCTTCGTCCTCGATGACGACTATCGCGTGGTGATGGCCGGCCCGGCGAATGCGATCGACCCGTTCGGCTCGCTCTACGGCGACGACGCCGCCCCCGATGCGCTTCCCGGCCCGATCGATCGCGCGGTCCGCGCGATGACCTCGAGCTGGCGCTCCACCCGCAACGCCGGCTCCAACGCCGCCGTCGTCAGCGGATTCCGCGTCATCGTCGCGCCGCTCAACGGCGAAAGCGGCCGCCGGATTGCGGTCTTCGTCGAACGCAACTATTAGCGCGAACGAACGAAGGGCGAGCGCACCCAAATCTGCCTGCCATCGGTGCTAAGGGCGATCTCTCCATCGCGATCGGTGCGGAAGATGCGCGCACCGATCGCACGCAATCGCGCAAGCGTCGCCGGAGCCGGCTGCCCGTAGCGATTCCCGCGCCCAACCGAGATGACGGCAATGCGTGGGCTCGTAGCCGCGAGAAAAGTTCGCGAGGAAGCGAAGCGGCTTCCGTGATGCCCGACCTTGAGCACCGTGACGTGAAGATCGAGGCCGTCGCGCATCCAGAGCCGCTCCATCGTCGCGGTCGCGTCGCCGGTAAAGAGCATCCTGAAACCGCGATAGCGGAGAATGAACGCCAGCGAATTATCGTTGACGCGATTCTTTCCATCGGCGAGATGCGGCGTGATCGGGCCGATGAATTGCAGGCTTGTGCCGTCGTCGAAGCGCCACTCGAGCCCGGCATACGGATGCAGCACCGGAATGTTGCGTCGGCGCGCGGCGCGCAGCGCATCGAGGTAGGCGGGGCCGCTATAGCGTTCCCCGGGATCGACGAGCGCGTTTACCCGTAACGCGCGAATCAGCGGAGCGATGCCGCCGGCGTGGTCGCCGTGCGCGTGCGAGAGCATCGCGAAATCGAGCGCGTGAATGCCGCGCCGCAGCAGAAACGGCACGACCGTTCGCTCGCCGACCCGTTCGGCGGCAGCGCGCGCGTTCGGATCGTTCCCACGCTCCATCTTCCCGCCTGCATCGACGACGAACGCGTGCCCGCCGGGCGTTCGCACCAGCAACGCCTCACCTTGCCCGACATCGATCGCCCACACATGCAATCGCATGTCGATTCCTTGCGGCGGCGCGAGCACGAACCAACATGCGGCAGCGAAGGCCACGCAGGCGCCGCGCAAATTTCCGCTGCGCAACGCGGAGAGCGCGAGCAACAGTCCGCCGTCGTAGGCGGCGATACAGGCGACCGGCGCAGGCGTCATCGCGATGCTCGCCCACGGCAGCGAAGAAAAGAGATGCACCGCAGCGAGTTGCCATGCGAGCAACCACGCGGTAAGATTCGCAAAACTCGCTGCGAGCGTCGGCAACGGCGTTGCGAGCAACGTCAGCGCACCGCAGAGCATCGTCGCGCCGACGCTCGGGACGACGGCAAGATTGGCAAGCAACGCGTATGGAGCAAATTGTAGAAAGACCGCCGCGCTGACCGGCCAGGTTCCGAGTTGCGTCGCGACGGTAAGCAGCAGCGCCTCGCGAGCGATTCGCGGGAGCGGAACCCGTTCGAGCAATGGCTCGATTGCCGGAGCGCACGCGATAATCGCGCCGACGCAAGAAAACGAGAGCACGAACGAGGCTCCGGCGATGCTCGCGGGTTGTAGCGCGAGAATCGTCAGCATCGCCGCCGCATAAGCATCGAGCGAGAGTGCGCTGCGTCCGCAGGCGTACGCGAGCAGCGCAAAGCTCGCCATCGTCGCCGCGCGCTCCGTCGGAAGATGCGCGCCGGCAAAAAGCGCAAAACTCCAGAGCGCCACGATGGCGAGCGCAGCGACAACGATGCGCGGCAGCGGCAGTGCGCGCAACAACGCCAGGACGATCGCAAGTACCACGCCGAGATGCAGCCCTGCGGTAACGAGCACGTGTACAGTGCCGGTGCGCGCGAACGCGGCGCGCACGGAATCGGGAAGCCCGTCGCGCGATCCCCATAGTTCTCCGGCGAGTAGCGCAACATCGAGCGACGAGAAATGAGCGCGAAGCCGCGCGCGTGCCCATGCGTGCATGCGAGCAACCAGCGGAGCCGAACGCCGCGTGCTGTCGACCGCGAGAATCTCGGCGTGCGCGAGTTGGCCCGCGAATCCGCGCTCGGCCTCGATTGCGCGGAGATCGGGGTCGCCGCGATTGCGCGGCGCGTCGAACGGTTGTAAGCGCCCGCGTAGCAGGAGCTCACTGCCGAGCGGAACGCAGCGTCGGAGCAGTGCGTCGACGCGCGGCCCCGCGCTCAGCCGGATCGCCGTGCGACAACCGCCGGAGGGTACTGCGAGCGCGCTTCCGGCGACTGCGTCATATCGAGCGGTGCGAGCGCTCGCGAGCGGGCGCGCGAGCGTGAGTTGGAGGTGCGCATCAGTTGCGCCGACCAGGGCGATCACCGTCAAGGTGAGAAAGAGCCCCGGCCGCGTTCCACGCCGCCATACGATGTAGGCGGCGAGCGCCGCGGCCACGATGATGGTCGTTCGCGCATCGGTGGGGATCGGTTCAACGAGCGCCGTACCGCATGCAAACGCGGCGGCGATCGGGGGAAGACTGAGGCGTTGCATCCTCGGGCTCCTTTGCACCGAAACCGGAGTACCGCAAGGCGCACGCTTTGGAAAGAGGATATTCATGCGCGTGGTTATCACCGGCGGAGCCGGCTTCATTGGTTCACATATTGCCGATGCGTATATCGCCGCGGGGCACGATGTGCTCGCGCTCGACTCGCTCTGGGAGCACGGCGGTGGGCGACGCGCGAACCTGCCCGAAAAGGCCGAGTTCGTACACATGGATATCCGCGACGAGAACGTCGCGCGGCTTTTCGCCGAGTTTAGACCCGACGTCGTGAGCCACCACGCGGCACAGCATTCAGTCGCGATATCCGCGCGCGAACCGCGCTACGACGCCGACGTCAACGTTATGGGGATGCTCAACGTGCTTGACGCGGCAGTGAAAACCGGCGTCAAGAAAGTCATCTTTGCATCGAGCGCCGCCACTTACGGAAACCCCGAACGCGTGCCGGTCGTCGAGAGTTCACCGCAGCGCCCGGTCTCGCCGTACGGTATCACCAAGATGGTCACCGAACATTATCTCCGCTTCTACCGCGAAGAAAAAGGGCTCGATTTCACCGCGCTACGCTACGGCAACGTCTATGGGCCGCGCCAGGATCCGAACGGTGAAGCCGGCGTGATCGCGATCTTCATCGGGCGCTTCCTCAAGAAGGAAGGCGTGCGCATCGATTGGGACGGCGAGCAAACGCGCGATTACGTCTACGTGAAGGACGTCGCGCGTGCGAATTTGGCCGCGCTCGAGCGCGGCTCCGGTGAATGCTTCGTCATCGGCACCGGAAAGCGAACGAGCGTCAACGATATCTATCGTTCGCTCGTCGAGATCAGCGGCTTCAAATCGCCGATAACGCGCGCCGATCGGCGCGCCGGCGATGCACGCGATATCGGTTACGATCCTGCGCTCGCCCGCGAAGTACTGCAGTGGAGCGCACAGACGCAATTGCTCGACGGCATGCGCGAAACGTACGAGTATTTCGTGAATCTCTAACCCGCGCCGTCATCCCGATTCGCGGCGCCTGATACGACCGCGCAGGCGCGGCAAGCGCTGCGCACCGCCGCCTCGATACGGTTGCTTCGCAACCTACTCGGCGTGACAGCACGCTACTCGGCGTGACAGCATACGACCGCGCAGCGCGAAAGCGCCTGCGATGCACCCGACGAGCGATTAAGCGAGCGGCGAGGACCCTGACATTGCTTGTCCGAGCCGCGAGCGTCTAGCGAGGAGCGGTGCGCGCAGGCGCGGCAAGCGCTGCGTCTCGATGCGCATGCGCCTCGATACGGTTGCTTCGCAACCTCCTCGGCGTGACAGCACGCTACTCGGCGTGACACGCAGCGGGCTACCCGACGACGAAGTTGACGAGCTTCCCCGGAACGTAGATGCGCTTGCGAATCTCCTTGCCGTCGAGATAGCCGCGTACCGCCGGGTCAGCCTGCGCGAGCGCGAAGGCGTCGGCCTCCGCAATCGACGGCGCGCAAGCGATGCGCGCACGCACTTTTCCGTTGACCTGCACGACCAGCGTGATCTCATCGAGTGCAAGCGCGGCCTCTTGCGGCGCGAGCGCCGCTTCAAGATGCACCGAACGGTCGTACCCGTAACGCGACCACAGTTCGTCGGCGATATGCGGCGCGAACGGTGCCAGCAATAGCGGCACCGCATGCACGGCATACAGCGTTGCCGGCGCATCCGGCGAGGTGCTCGCGGCGGAGGTAAGCGCATTGATCGTTTCGTCGAGGCGCGCGATCGTCGTGTTGTAGTGAAAGCGCCGCGTAAGCGTCTCTTCGATCAACGAACGCGCCGCAAGATGCACCGCGCGCACCAGCGCCTTCTCCTCCGGGGTCGTGCAGACGGGAAGCGTTCGCACGTCGACGCTTCGCGCCCGCGCGGCGAGCGGTTCGCACGCGCGCCACACACGATTGACGAACCGCACGCGGCCGGTGATGCCTTCATCGGTCCAGTCGCTGGTATCTTCGGGCGGCGTCACGTACAACAGAAAAAGCCGCATCGCATCGACGCCGTTTTTCTTTGCGGTCTCGTCGATGCCGACGACGTTTCCACGCGATTTCGACATTTTCTCGCCGTTGGAAAGCAGCATGCCCTGATGAAAGAGCCGCGCGAACGGTTCGTCCGATCCGCTCACCCAGCCGCAATCGTGGAAGAATTTGTAGAAAAATCGCGAGTACAACAGATGCAGCACGGCATGCTCCGAGCCGCCGATATATTGGTCGACATTCATCCACGTATCGGCGGCATCGCGCGCCCACGGTGCCGTTTCGTTGTGCGGATCGAGATAGCGCAGATAATACCACGACGATTCGAAGAACGTATCCATCGTATCGCTCTCGCGCCGCGCCGGTGCGCCGCATTTCGGACAGGTCGTTTCGATAAACGAAGGCAGCCGCGCCAACGGCGAGCCTTCGCCGGTGATCGGCGCATCGGGCGGCAACAGAATCGGCAGTTGCTCGTCGGGAACGGGAACCTCGCCGCAAGCCTCGCAATAGACGATCGGAATCGGCGTTCCCCAATACCGTTGCCGCGAAACGAGCCAATCGCGGAGCCGATACGTGGTCGTTGCCTTGCCGATTTCGCGCCGTTGAAACTCTGAGGCGATCGCGCGGCGCGCCTCGGCGCTCGTCATTTTCGAAAATTCGCCGCTCTCGATCAGCACGCCGTCTTCGACGAAGGCCGCCTCGATCGGTGCGTCGGCGAGAACCGCACTGCCGGTCGGAATGATGACGCGCACGATCTGCAGATCGTGTTTGCGCGCAAAATCAAAATCGCGTTCGTCGTGCGCCGGCACGCCCATCACCGCGCCGGTTCCATATTCGGCGAGCACGTAATTGGTCACCCAGATCGGAACGCGCGCCCCGGAGAGCGGATGAATCGCATAGGCACCGGTGAAGAGCCCTTGCTTCTCCATTAAACTCGTGCGTTCGAGTTCGGATTTTGAACGCAAGCTCTCGGTGAAGCGGTCGATCGCCGCGGCGCTCTCCGGCGCGATGAGTTCCTTGATGCGCGCGACGACGGGGTGTTCGGGCGCAAGCGCAAGGAACGTGACGCCGTAGACGGTGTCGACGCGCGTAGTAAAGACGTCGATTCGTTCGGTCGCGCCGTCGATCGCAAACGAAAACTGCGCGCCTTCGCTTTTCCCGATCCAATTGCGCTGCATCGTGCGGGTCCGTTCGGGCCACCCTTCGAGCCCTTCGAGCCCTTCGAGCAGCCGTTCGGCAAACTCCGTGATGCGCAGAAACCACTGCGAGAGATTGCGTCGCTGCACCGGCGTATTACAGCGCCAGCAGCAGCCGTCGATCACCTGTTCGTTGGCGAGCACCGTTGCATCTTTCGGGCACCAGTTCACCGGCGCTTCGCGCTTATAGGCGAGCCCGCGTTCGTAGAGGCGCAAGAACAACCATTGATTCCAACGATAATATTCCGGCGTACAGGTGGCGATCTCGCGCGACCAATCGTAGCTCGTTCCCATCAATCGCAGTTGTCGCTGCATGTTGGCGATGTTGGAGAGCGTCCAAGTCGCCGGCGCGATGCCGCGCTGGATCGCCGCATTTTCCGCCGGAAGGCCGAAGGCATCCCAACCCATCGGGTGCAGCACGTTGTATCCCAACATGCGCATCGAACGCGCGATGGCATCGCCGATCGTGTAATTTTTGGCATGCCCGACGTGCAGATCGCCCGACGGGTACGGCAGCATTTCGAGTACGTAATACTTCTCGCGCTTCGCATCGGGGCGCGCTGCGGCGATGCCGTCGCGCTCCCAACGCTCGCGCCAGCGCTGCTCGATATCCTGGAAATCGTATGCTGCTGCCATTTGGATAGCATACGCAACGAAGGCAAGCCCGCCCACCGCAGGGGTCGCAACGCGCTTTCCTGAGCCTCGTTTCGCGTGAAGGATCGGCATGAAACGATGGCTCGCCCTTCCCGCCGCGGCACTCCTCATCGCGCTGCTTGCCTTTCACCGCGCCCCGACGCCGCTGGTCGTCGCCCCGGTGAGTGCCGGGCACTCGCAGGTGCATCGGGCACCGCGGGGGAGCGCGAAGCGTCGCAACGCGCCGAGCCCGGCGATGCTGCTCGTCGACGTCGCCGGTGCAGTCGCGCGCCCCGGCCTCTATCGCTTCCCTCAGGGGAAACGGGCAGAGGCCGCAATTGCCGCTGCCGGTGGTCCCCGCATCGGCGCCGACCTCGACCGCGTCGATCTTGCCGCACTCCTCGTCGACGGCGAGGAGGTACTCGTGCCCAAGATCGGGGCGCCGAGGCGGCTTCGCAATACGTTGCGCATACCGCGAACGAAGAAAAGCAAGCGCACGAAGAAGGGTGCGGCGCTCCTCGGAGCCCGCGTCGACCTCAACGCTGCCGCGCCGAGTACCCTCGCCGAAGTGCCGGGAATCGGCCCGATTCTCGCCGAGCGAATCGTCGCCGTCCGGCGGCGCGACGGCCCATTCGATGCGCTCGACCAACTCCTTGACGTCGCCGGAATGAGCCCCTCCCGCCTCGAGCAGGCGCGGCCTTACCTTCGCGTCTAGTCTGAACTTCCGAGCTGCGGAAAGGTCAGAGGCGCCGGAGCGGGCAAAAAACCTCGTCACGATGATCGATTGGATGTCGGAGCGCGAGACGCTTCCAGAACTCATTACTCGCGTGCTTGCAGAACCGCGCGACCGTGCCGTAGCAGAACGCAAGGGCGACGCTTGGGTCGATATATCGAGTACCGCGCTGCTCGAACGAGCGAAAAATATCGCCTGCGCCATTCGTGCGGCAGGCATTCAAGCAGGCGACCGCATCGCACTGATCGGGCACAATTCGGTCGACTGGATCGCAACGAGTTTCGGCATCCTCATGAGCGGCTGCATCGTCGTTCCAATCTATCCGACGCAGGCCGGCGACATCACCGCGTATATTCTCAAACATTCGGAGGCGAAGTTACTTTTCGTCGACACCGAAACGACGCTGCAAACGCTCGGAGCGGCGATCCCCGTCTTACCGCGTGCCGTGGTTTTCGACTCGAAGGGCCCCTTCGCGCTCGCTGAATTCGAGCGCAGCGGCGCGAACGTCCGCGCTACCGACCCTTCGCTTCCGACGCCGTATTATGCGTCGCTCTCCGCCGACGATCTGGCGATTCTCATCTATACGAGCGGCACGACCGGAAACCCCAAAGGCGTGATGCTTTCGCACGACAACATCGCCTTCGATGCAAAATCGTCATTGTACGGTGCTTTTGCCGTGCTAACGCGGGAAGATCGCGTGATTTCGGTGTTGCCGTTTTCGCATATCTACGAACAAACGATGATGTTCATTTACTTCCTTGCGAAACCGACGTACTTCGTTTGCCACGACGCCAACGACCTCATCGGCGATCTGCTTTATTCGCGGCCGAATTACATGACGTGCGTGCCGCGCATCTTCGACCGCGTCCTCGCCGGTATCAACGGAAACGCTCTGCGCGCGGGCGGCTTCCAAGCGCGTTTGGTTCCCTGGGCGCTGCGCACCGCTCGACATTGGGCGCGGGCGAAAACTTTCGGCGGCTCAAACCCTCTGCTCTCTGCGCAATACGCCGTCGCCAAACGTTTGGTACTCGATAAAGTGCGCGAGCATCTCGGCCTCGATGCGGTGAAATTTTTCAGCAGCGGCAGCGCGGCGCTGCATGTCGACGTGGCGATGACCTATTTAGGGCTCGGCATGCCGATCATGCAAGGCTACGGCCTCACCGAAACTTCGCCGGTCAT
The DNA here is from genome assembly GCA_021782295.1 of bacterium. The sequence goes on from JAJXVC010000038.1 coordinate 9,310, forward strand.
CACCGTCAATTATCCGGAAAAGAATAAGTACGGGAGCGTCGGGGCGGTTATCCCAGGCGTCGACGTAAAAATCGCCGCCGACGGCGAGATTCTCACCCGCGGGCGGAACGTGATGCATGGCTACTATCACGACCCCGAGGCGACCCAAAACGTCTTTACCGACGGATGGTTTCACACCGGTGACATCGGCGAGGTCGACGAGAACGGCTACCTCACCATCACCGATCGGAAAAAAGAAGTCTTCAAGACGGCGACCGGTAAGTTCGTTGCGCCGGCGCGCGTTGAGAGCGCGATCAAACGCTCGATGTTCGTGGCGCAAGCGATGGTCTTCGGCGACGGCCGCCCCTATCCGGGCGCACTGGTCTGCCCGAACTGGGAGAACCTGCGCGCCGAACTCACTCTCCCCGCCGACGCTACCATCGACGAACTTGCGAAACGCAGCGACGTACGCGACTTTTTCGCCGCCGAGGTACGCAAGCGCACCGCCGATTTGGGAAGCTTCGAACAAATTCGGCGAGCGGTCATCATTCCGCGCGAATTCAGCATTGAATCGGGCGAACTCTCCCCGTCGATGAAGGTGAAACGGCGCGTTGTCGAATCTCGCTATGCCGGGGCAATCGACGAATTCTATCGTAGCGATCCAAAAATCCAATCGGTTGCATAGCCCGACCCACGAGGCTGTAGGAGGAATATGTTGAGAAATACTCGCTTGCTTGCGGGCGCCGTCGCGCTTGCGATCTCGCTCCCGGTCGCCGGCATGGCTGCGCCGACAAAAGCACCGCCGAAAAGACCGCCGATGCGCGTACCTGCGCGCTTCCCCGATTCCGTCACCCACGGAAGCGTCGTCGTTCACGGACAGACGATTCATTACACGGCGCGCGCCGGCACGATCACGCTGCATAATGAAGCGAACCAGCCGACCGCACGCATTTTCTACGTCGCGTATACGAAGGACGGTGCGCAGCCGAACAACCGGCCGGTCACCTTCTTCTATAACGGCGGCCCCGGCAGCTCGACGATGTGGCTGCATATGGGCTCCTTCGGCCCCGTTCGCGTGATATCGGGCAGCGGGACGCTTACCGGCCCGCCGCCCTATCGCATCGTTCCCAACGGCTATACCCTCCTCGATAAGACCGATGAAGTCTTTATCGATATGCCCGATAGCGGTTTCGGCCGCATTATCGGCGCCGGGAAGCCGAAGATGTTCTTCGGCGTCGACCAAGATGCGCGCGCCTTCGCACAGTTCGTGCAGAATTATCTCGGGAAATTCGGTCGATGGAACTCGCCGAAATATCTCTTCGGCGAAAGCTACGGCACCACGCGCGATGCAGCTCTCGCAGCCGATCTCCAACAAGATGGTGTCGGCCTCAACGGCGTCGTTTTTCAATCATCGATTCTGAACTTCAATCTCGATTGGAGCGTCAACTTCGGCTACGTTCCGGCGGCGGTCGGCGGCGGCGACTGGGGCTTCGTCCTCTATTTCCCCACCGAGGCGGCGACGGCGTGGTACCACCACACGGTTCCCAATCGCCCCGCGCACCTGCGCCCGTTCTTGGCGCGCGTGCAGCGTTTTGCGATGGGCCCCTACCTTACCGCGCTCGCTCAAGGCGATGCATTACCGCAATCGCAAAAAATGGCGATCGCTCAGAAAATCCACGAATACACCGGCCTTTCGCTGCAGTATATCCTCAACGCCAATCTGCGCATTCCGTACGGTCGCTTCGAGAACCAACTGCTGCGCAATAGCGGGAAGATCGTCGGGCGATTGGATTCGCGCTACGAAACCACCACGATCGACGGCAACCAAGCCTCGGCACCGTGGGATCCCACCGACGCGGCGATCGACGATCCGTTTACGGCGGCGGTCAATCAGTATTTGCGCGAAACGCTCAAATACAATCCGCCGATTCCCTATCGCAGCAGCGTCTACAGTATCATCGCCAAGAACGGCGGCTGGAACTGGAAGCATAACGGCATGCAGCCGACCAACGTGGCGCCCGATATCGCCTTCGCGATGACGAACGAACCGAGTATGAAGGTCTTCGTGGCGATGG
>JAJXVC010000039.1 GCA_021782295.1 bacterium
GCGAAGCTTCATTCGATATCGTTTCGAAAATCGACCGCCAAGAACTCGATAACGCGCTCAACCAGACGCGAAAAGAGATCGAGACGCGCTTCGATTTCCGCAACAGCAAAACGAGCGTCGAGTCCGACGACAAGAACATCACCATTCTTGCCGACGACGAGTTGAAGATGCGCAACGTCATCGACATGTTGCAGGCGAAGGCGACGAAGCGCGGCATCGATATAAAAGCATTTGAAATGGGCGCCAACGAACCGGCTGCCAATTCGATGGTGCGTTGCAAAATCGTGTTGCGCAACGGCATCCCGAAGGACAAAAGTAAGGAATTGATGGAGCGCATCAAAGCGCTCAAATTAAAAGTGAACGCGCAATATCAAGACGAGCAAATCCGCGTCACCGGAAAGAGCCGCGACGATCTGCAAGCGGTCATCACGGCGCTGAAATCCTCGAATTTCGAACTGCCGTTGCAGTTTGTGAATTACCGCTAGGATCCGTCGCGATGCCGTCGGTTTCATTCGTGAGTTTGGGCTGCGCGAAGAACCTCGTCGATACCGAGGTGATGATCGCAAAGCTCGGTGCTGCAGGCTGGCAATTGGAGAGCGATGCCGATGCGGCCGACACCGTCGTCATCAACACGTGCGCATTTATCGACCCGGCAAAGGCCGAATCGACCGAAGTGATTTTGGAACGAGCGCAGCGTAAGCGCGCCGGCCAACAACTCGTCGTCGCGGGCTGTCTCGCCCAGCGCTATGGCGAACAACTGCATTCGCTGATCCCCGAGATCGACGGCGTTATCGGAACCGGATCGTATGCGTCGATCGTCGAGTTGCTCGACGACGTCCAGGCGGGCAGCAAACCGGTGCGTTTGGCGTTCGACGCCGAACCCGAACATGATTTTCTTCCGCGTCTCATTACGACGCCGCAAGCAACGGCGTACCTAAAAATCGCCGAAGGTTGCGACCACCCGTGCACGTTTTGCATCATTCCGCAATTGCGCGGCGGTTTCCGCAGCCGTAGCGAAGAATCGATCCTCGCCGAGGCGCGGGCGCTTGCAGCGGCGGGCACGCGCGAACTCATCTTGATCGCCCAGGACACGTCGATGTGGGGGCGCGATCGCGGCTATCGTCGCGGGGGGCTCGCCACGCTGCTCGAGCGCCTGCACGAAATCGACGGCCTCGAGTGGATTCGCCTGCTCTATTTGTATCCGGCGACCGTCGATAGCGAACTGATCGAGGCTATGGCGCGTTTGCCGAAGGTATGCAAGTACATGGATATGCCGCTCCAACACGCGCATCCGGAGGTTTTGCGGGCGATGCTGCGGCCCGGTAATGGAGAGCGCTATCTCGAGATCATCGAGTCCTTCCGCGAACGCGTTCCGGGGATGACGATGCGCTCGACCTTTATCGTCGGTTTCCCGGGCGAGCGCGAGGAGCACGTCGCCTATTTAGAAGAATGGATCGCTCGCGCCGGCCTCGACCGCGTCGGTTTCTTTGAATATAGTTCGGAGGAAGGGACGCCGGCCTCGGAACTGGGATCGCGCGTCCCCGTTCGCGAGCGTCGGAAGCGGCTGTTGCGTCTTCGCGAGGCGCAACGCATTGCATCTGAAAAGGCGCGACTCGCGCGCGTCGGCACGATCGAGCGCGTGTTGATTGAAGAGCGTCGTACCCTTCGTCGCGCCGATCCGCTGCGTTCCCACCTTCCCGCCACGGTGTGGTGCGGGCGTTCGCAAGGCGAGGCGCCGGGTGTAGACGGCGGCGTTTTCGTCGCCGGAGATTTTACGCCGGGAACGTTCGTCGACCTCGAACTCACCGCGGCGACCGCATTCGATTTTGCCGCACGCACCACAACGAGAATACCTGCACATGTCTGAAGAATTTATCCCGCGCCCACGGCGCAGCGCACCCCCGTCCTCCGAACCGCCCGCGACGCCGCCGAAACGCCCTTCGCGGCTCGCTCGACGCGTCGGTATCGTGGCCGGATTGGTCGTGCTCTTAGCTGTTTCGACCGTGCTCGGATTCTCGATCTTCAAACATGAAACGCCGCTACAGATTTTGGGCGATGCGCTGATTCCTTCACCGCAGCAGGTTTTCGGCCGGCCGCAACTGCGCGTGCTCGTCATCGGCCTCGATTACGACTACACCGATAACGATCAGCCCTTTTCGGCGCAAGCCCGCAGCGACGTCATTTGGGCGGTCAATCTCGACCTCGTCAACAAACGCATTTTCGAACTCTCGGTGCCGCGCGACATGGTCGCCACGATGCCCGACGGAAGCCAAGCGAAGATCAATCAAGCGCAGGCCGACGGCGGTGTGACGGAGGCCGAACAGGTCGTTTCGCATTGGCTCGGCATCCCTGGATTCGACCGGTACGTGATTTTGCGCATCAATGCGACGCGCGAATTAATCGATGATATCGGTGGTGTTACCGTCGACGTCGAAAACAGCGATCCGAAAGATAAGAGCCCCATCAACTACGACGATAACTGGGGACATCTCCACATCCACTTAAAGACGGGCCTTCAACATTTAACGGGCGCGCAGGCAGTCGGCTACATGCGCTATCGCCACGACTGGTGCGGCGACCCCTGTCGCATTCGCCGGCAGCAAGAAGTGCTCCACGCGTTGGCGGCAAAGTTAGAGCGCGACAAATTCAACACGCTTCTGCATGCCGGACAGCTCGTGAAAACGATGCTTGCGAACGTGCAAACGAACTTTTCGAAAGCCGAGCTTCTTTCGCTTGCGCATTACTACGTCGGGATAAAGCCGTCGCAGATTATCGCGCACCAAGTTCCCTACGTCGCGAATGTCTATCTTCCCGGATACGGCGATGCCATCGTGCCCGACAAAAATGCGCGCCGTCGACTCGCCGAATCGATGTTGATCGCGCCGCCGTCGCCCGCCCCGACCGCAGATCCGGCAGCGCTCGCCGCGATTGCACCCTCTTCGCTTCGCGTCGATGTCGAAAACGGCAGCGGCATCGATGGCGCGGCTGCTGATCTCGCGCGAATTCTCAAGGCCGAGGGATATCGCATCGGCAAGGTGGGGAATAGTGCGTCGTATCACGATAACAGCGTCGTGCGCGCGCATTCCGCCGTCGAATTCGCCGGAGATAAAGTAGCGGCCGGGCTACCCAAGGCGATGAAAAACGCATTGCTCGTCGAGTCGCCGGTTGCGGGTACGACAAGCGATGTTACCGTTATCATCGGTCGCGATGACGGGCTCGCCGTGCACGCGCTGCCGAGTCCCGGCGCCTCCCCGACGCCGTAGGGATATCGTCGTGCGGCCATACGTTCGCATCGCCCTTGCGGTGCTGGTAGTTTTCCTCGGTATCGAGGGAGTTCGCTGGTTTTTACGCGTCTCGAAGCCGCACCCGACGCTGATCGAGCCGTCGACGTCGCTCCACCGGGCGATCGGGAAAGGCCCGTTGGTTCGGGTGGCGCGCGTCGTGGAGAAGCTCGAACCCGCTCCACGCAGTAGCGGCGAGCGTTTGATCGCGCTCACCTTCGACGACGGTCCCTATCCAATCTATACGCCGATGCTTCTCGATGAGCTCGAGCGCTTGCACGTGCGCGCGACCTTTTTCCTGATCGGGCGCGATGCCGGCTGGTGGCCGCAGATCGCTCGACGCATCGCCGTCGACGGGAACGAAATCGGCGACCACACGCAGACGCATCCCGATCTCGACCACGAGACGCCGACGCAGGTGCGACGCGAACTTGTCGAAGGCCGCAACACGCTTTTGCGTATCACCGGCGATCGCTCCGCAGCCGCGCTCTTCCGCCCTCCGCATGGTCGCTACACCGCCGCGACCCTTCGCGTCGCGCAGGCGTTGGGGATGAAGACAATCTTTTGGAGCGACGACCCGGGCGACTGGCGCGAGCTTACCGCGCGTGAGATTGAAACACACGTTGCCGCCCACGCAACCGAGCCGGAGATTCTCTTGCTCCACAGTGGAAAGCGCACGACGGTAAAAGCGCTGGAAAAGATCGTACCGGCGTTCCGACGCGCAGGGTACCGTTTCGTGACCGTCGGTGAGATGCTCTCGCTGCTCGGTGCGCATCGCGTCGAGGAGCCCCGAAAGCTTTCGACGCGCCTCCATTATTCAAAGGAGTAACCTTTCGTGCCACGCCCCATCATCGATGTCGAATCGAGTCGCCCGATCCATCGCCGTCGGCTCTTCCTTCGCGCGATCGTCATCGCCGCGATCCTCCTCCTCGCCGCGGTTTTGGCGCTCCGGCTGCTCCACGGTGCTCCTGGGGCCCCGCCGAGCCAAGGAAAGATCGGGGCGGGGCGGAACCTGAACCAGCTCGCTCTCAAGGAGACTTCATGCTTCGTCGTTTAACCCTCGGACTCGCCGCCATCAGCGTCGCAGTCGCGGTCGCCGCGTGCAATTCCAGTACGTCGACCAACCTGAATATCGGCCCCAATTTTGCCACCTCGACGCTCTACGCGGCGAATACCTCGCTCAACGCCGTCGCGATATTTTCATCGACGGCCGGTTCGATGGCCCAGCCGAGTTACCTGATCGGCGGCGCGTCGACGACGCTGAATGCTCCTCAGTACCTCGATTTCGATTCGACCGGGAACCTCTGGGTTGCGAATTACAATGCGAGCACGGGCGCGTCCTCGATTCTTGAGTTCAAGGCACAAGCGACCGGAAACGTCCTTCCCTACGCGACCTACCTCGGCTCCTCGCTCGCCGATCCCGAGCCGCGTGGCCTGGCGATCGAGCGGGCGCAGAACCTGATGGCGCTGACGACGATCAACCCGGGTTCGGTCGCTCCGAGCGAACTGCTGGTCTATTCCATCGCGAGCGGCTTGCCCACGTTACAAGATGTTATCGGCGGGCCGGCGACGTTGTTGGATACCCCCACCGGGGCCGCGTTTGCCTCCGGTAATGCAGTGATCGTGGCGAACAGCGGCGATGCAACCGTCGCGACGTACACGCTCCCGACGCCCTCGCCGACGCCTGTGCCGACTGCAACGCCGGTTCCGACGGCGACGCCTTCCCCAACGCCGAGCCCCTCGGGTTCGCCGACTGCGTCGCCGACGCCGTCGCCGGTACCGACGGCAACGCCGCTCAATCTTCCGCCATCGTCGGCCATCGTCGGCTCGCTGACGGATCTCGGCACGCCGCGCGGCGTCACCGTTGCGAGCAACGGCGAGATCTACGTTGCCGATCCGTCGGCGGTTGGCATCGGCCCGGCGGTACTCGTCTTTGCGGCCAATGCAACCGGGAACGTCGCGCCGACATCGATTATCGCAGGCTCATCCACCGGCTTTGTGGCTCCGAGCGACGTGAAAGTCGATGCAAACGGAAATATTTATGTCGCCGATAGCGGTGCGAACAAAGTCTTCGTATTCGCGCCGGGCGCGACTGGAAATGTTGCACCGAAGGCGGCGCTCTCGGTCGGGGGGACGGTCGTCGGCATCGCGCTGAGTCCGTAGCGTGCAGAGACGATGAGCCAAGGCGATTCGCAGGGGCTCTATTCCGCGCTTGCGGCGCTCATCGCCGCAAGCGATCCGCAGGAGCGCGCGAATATTCTCGCGCGCGGCGCTGCGGATATTGCGCACCCGCGATTCTCCTCTGCCTTGCTCTTCGTCGATGATGCGCTCGTCGTCGCCACCGCGCCGGAGGGAGTTCCCGGGTTTCGGTTACGCGATGGTTCTCACGAGTTGCGGCGCCTTTTTTTGCACGCACTCGCGCGTTTCGAACTCGGCGGCGTCTGTTTCGTTCCGCGCGATAAACAGCGCGTTCTCGCAGGTGTGAGCCCGTCAACCCACGACTGCGACCTGCTCTTCGTTCCGCTTATTGCCTCGCAGAAAACGATCGGCGTTCTGGCAGTCGGTCTCGAAGCTCCGCTCGACAAAGGCGTACAGAGGGATCTCGCCGCGTTCTGCGGCGTAGCGACACATTTGTTGGATACTTCGCGCGCATTGGCCGCCGCGCATCGGCTTTCGCGCGATAGCCAGCTCTTAGCGATGGTGAACGAGCGACTCCATAAATCGCTCGACCGAAAGGACGTTCTTGGCGGAATCGTCAGCGGGGTGCGTTCTGCGTTTAATGCCGACACGTGTACGATTTTTGAACGATCCGGGAATGCTCGCATCGTTCCAGTCGCTTCGAGTGCGCCGTTCGTCGACGCTCCGACAACGGCCATCGAGTTAGAGAGCGAATTACGGAAAGTTTTCTCCGGGCTCGCGGCGCGGCGAGACGACTACGATGCAGGGCACGAATCGGCGAAGGGCGGAGCGCGCAGCGCGATCGGCGTGCCGTTTATCGTCGACGGGAAGATCGAGAATGCATTAGTACTCGAGTCCGCGCAACCGCACGCGTTTGACGATGCAGATATCAGTGCCTTACGCTCGCTGGCCTTCCACGTCGGGCTGGCGCTCTCAAACGCGCGCCTATACGAACGCGAGCGAGCGCGGAGAACGCAGGCAGAATCGCTGGAACGCGTCGTGCGCATTCTTCGCGATACGCAGTATGTCGACGAAGTACTTCTAGTCTTCGTCGTAACGACATCGCACGAACTGCCGATCGATTGTTTTGCCTACGTTCTCGACGGCGATACGCTCGTACGACGCGCCATGCGCTCGCGCGATAGCTCGCGCGGTTTTACACCGCACGATCGCGTCGATCGCTCGGGCCTAGAGCCATTCCTGGTCGTCGACGATCCCTCCGATTCGGCACTGCTCCCGCGCTCCGCGCGAGAGGCGCTCTTCGGCGACGGCTCCGGCGTCGTGGTGCCATTGCGCATCGACGGAAATCTTTGGGGACTCATCGCCATGCGCAGCGTCGATGGCGGTTTCACTTGGCCGCAAGACGAACGCGCGATGTTCGTGCGTACCTTGGCATCGCACCTTGAAATTGCGTTGGCTAACGCGCATGCGTACGAACGCGAACGGCGTCGAGCGCAGGAACGAGAGACGCTTGCGGAAGCCGCGCGAACGATTCTCGGCCAGGTCGATCTGCCGACGCTCGCCGAAGTCATGTCGCGTTTGGCCGCGTCGCTCGTCGACGCCGAACAAGCATGCGTTTTGCGCTGGATGGGCGATCGGTATGGGGTCGTCGGCTCCTATGGAGGAACCGTAGAGGAACTCATCGCACGGACGGGGCTCGCACTCGATATGCGCGTGACGCAAGCGATGGGGATCGGCCCGGAGGAGCGCCGGGTTCAGCGCCTGATCGAAGGCAATGGTTTCGCCGTTGCGCCGCTCGTGCACGGGGCCGGAGATGGCCCGAACGACGCGATCGATGCTTTTTTACTTGTCGGAACGAACGGCGACATACGCTTCGGCCGCGATCGGTTACGCCTGCTTCAGGAACTCGGCGCGCTGACGGCTCTTGCGCTTCGCAATCTCGAACTTTACGCTGCATCGACCGATGCAAATCGCGCGCTCCACGAATCGAATCAGTTCAAAGACGACTTGCTTGCCATGTTGGCGCACGATTTTCGTGGGCCATTGACCGTGATCGAAGGCTATTGCGAACTCCTTATGGAGAACGCAAACACGAATTCCGAGGAAATCGAAACGATTTACGGCCAGGCAAAACGCCTCGTGCGTCTGGCGGAGGATGCGCTCGCCCTTGCGCATTCACAGGGTGAGAGTTTCGCCATGGAGCATACGCCGACCGATTTCACAACGTACGTCGCCGAGAATCTTACCGAGATTGCCCCCAACAATCCTCGCGTGGTGTTCGCTCCCGGTGAGAATGGCATCGTGGTCGAACTCGACCGCTCGCGCTTCCGCCATGTGCTCGACAATCTCATTTCCAACGCGCTAAAATATTCGAGCGAAGAGATCGTGGTCACGGTCACGAAAAAGGGCGGGCGAGCCGTTCTCGAAGTGACCGATCGCGGCATCGGCATCCCGCCGGGGGATCTAGCGACGGTGTTCTCGAGATTCGGGCGCGGTAGTAACGCTCGTAATCGCGGAATCGAAGGCTCCGGTATCGGCCTTTACGTTGCAAAAAAAATAGCCGAAGCGCATCGTGGAAGCATTCAGGTGCGTTCTAAGGAAAATTCCGGGAGTACCTTCTCGGTCGACCTCCCGCTCTTGTCGACGCACGAGCGAACCATAACATCTGACCTTTCTCGGAGTATATAGCTCAGCATGGCCTTCCTAAAGACGCTCTTCGACGCAAACGAACGCGACGTCGCCCGACTTCGCAAGACCGCGGTTCAAGTCAACGGCCTTGAGGCCGAAATTTCGGCGCTCGATGACGAGGCGCTGCGCGGCAAAACTGCGGAGTTCCGCCAACGGCTCGACAGGGGCGAAGATCTCGACCACCTCCTCCCTGAGGCTTTCGCGGTCACGCGGGAGGCGGGGCGTCGCGTCTTGGGGATGCGCCATTTCGACGTTCAGATCATGGGTGGTCAGGTGCTCTACGAAGGGCGCATCGCCGAGATGCGAACCGGCGAGGGAAAGACGTTAGTTGCGACGCTGCCGGTCTACGCGCGCGCGTTGGTCGGGCACGGCGTTCACGTGGTGACGGTGAACGACTACCTTGCTCGACGCGATGCCGAGTGGATGGGGCCGCTCTATCGCTCGCTGGGACTCTCCGTCGGTATCGTGCAGCACGGGCTCGAGCCGGTCGAACGGCGCGAAGTCTACGGATGCGACATCACCTACGTTACCAATAACGAGGTCGGCTTCGACTATCTTCGCGATAATATGGCGTGGCAGAAGGAAGATCTCGTTCAGCGCAAGCTCTACTTTGCGCTCATCGACGAAGTCGATTCGATCCTCATCGACGAAGCGCGCACTCCGTTGATCATCAGCGGCCCGTCGCAAGAATCGACCGATCTCTACGGTAAATTCGCCCAGGTTATTCCGCGACTAAAAAAAGGCGACGACTACACGGTCGACGAGAAGGCGCATGCCGTTCCGGTCACCGAGGCAGGCGTTGCAAAAGTTGAAAAAATGCTCGGCATTTCCAACTTGTACGATCAGCGAAATATCGAGCTTGCTCACCAACTAAACGCCGGCTTGAAAGCTTGGAATCTTTTTCACCGCGATCAGCAATATATCATCAAAGATGACGAAATCGTCATCGTCGATGAATTCACCGGACGCCTGATGTACGGACGCCGTTATTCTGATGGTATCCATCAAGCGATCGAAGCGAAAGAAGGAATTAAAGTTCGCGGTGAAGACCAAACGCTCGCCACGATCACGTTCCAAAATCTTTTCCGGCTCTACGACCATCTTGCCGGTATGACCGGCACGGCGAAAACCGAAGAGCGCGAGTTCCGCGAGATCTATAGCCTCGACGTCGTGACGATTCCCACGAATATGCCGATGGTCCGCAGCGACTTTCCGGATATCGTTTTTAAGAGCGAAAAAGCGAAATTCGACGCCGTCGTCAATGAGATCATTGACGAACATGGGAAGGGGCGTCCCGTTCTCGTCGGCACGCGCTCGATTGAGAAAAGCGAATTGCTCGCCGGAAATCTGCGCCGGAAGGGCGTGGAATGTAACGTCCTCAATGCAAAATATCACGAACAAGAAGCCGATATCATTAAAGACGCAGGCAGCTACGCGCAAGTAACGATTGCGACGAATATGGCGGGCCGCGGCACCGATATCAAACTCGGCGACGGCGTTGCCGAGATTGGCGGGCTCCACATTATCGGCACCGAGCGCCACGAGTCCCGGCGAATCGATAACCAATTGCGCGGCCGCGCGGGGCGCCAAGGCGACCCGGGGTCGACGCGTTTTTATCTATCGTTAGAAGACGAAGTGATGCGCCTCTTCGGTGGCGACCGCATGACCTCGATGATGGAGCGCGTTGGGTTTACCGACGAGGCCCCGATTGAATCGAAACTTGTCTCGCGTAGCATCGAACACGCCCAAAAGCGCGTTGAAAATCATAATTACGAAATTCGTAAACACGTTCTCGAATACGACGACGTGATGAACAAGCAGCGTGAGATCATCTATGCCGACAGGCGCGCGATTCTTGAAGGAACGTTCGATTCCCGGTCGTTCATGCTGCAAACGCTCACTGCGAAGATCACCGAATCGATCGAACAAAACGTGGCGGAGAACGCGCACCCCGGCGACTGGGATCTCCCGGAGGTCCTCAACGAACTCGAGATCATCTTCCCGATCAAACAGAGCGTGACGATTGAAGAGCTCAGTCGCCACGACCGCGAGGGAATTCGTCGCCTCCTCGAGCAGCGCGCGGCCGAAGCGTACGAAAAGAAAGAGGCCGAGGTCGGCCCCGATATGATGCGGATCGTGGAGCAGCGTTTCTTATTGTTGCCGATCATCGATCGTCAATGGGTCGACCATCTCTACGTGATGGATCATCTCAAGAACGGCATCGGCCTGCGCGGCTACGGACAGATCGATCCGCGCGTTGAGTACGAAAAAGAGGCGTTCGAGATTTTTGAAGACCTCAAGAACAATATCGCCGATGAAGCGATCAAAGCGCTCTTCCATGTCCAAATCGAATACGGTGAGGAACAGCCCGGCGCGGCCCCGATATCGCTTCATGGAGCGCAAGGCGAGGCCGAGGGTGGGCACCTCTCCGAGCGAGACGTCGAGGCGCTGCTCGGGCCGATGCCCGGAGGCACGCGTCCCGAGCGCGAGTTACACACGAATATCGCGAGCGAAGAACCGGCGAAGCCACGCCATCGCGACCAACCCAAGGTCGGTCGCAACGATCTCTGCCCCTGCGGAAGCGGGAAGAAATACAAAAAGTGCCACGGTGCACCCGGAGCCGAGAAATAGGGGACGGATCTGACTCGTTCCGCTGCTGGGCAATCGAAATAGCCCCGCGTGCAAACGCGCGCCTCGGACCGGTTGGCATATCCCTAGCGTTGTGCGTTTCGTTCGTGTCTCTAAGCGCCTGACCTATAACGATTTCGAACTCGCGTTTTCCTCTCGTTTCGATTATGGGTCGCAAATCGTTGTCCCATAAAGCCTTTCGTTGCATTTGCGTTCTTGCGTGTTGCGGTAGCTTGCCTATAACATTGCGTTTGCGTTTTGCTGCCGCAGATGCAAAAATGCGTCTTCCACGCGAACTCCATCCGATAGCCCTTTTCTTCCTATAGTCGTACGCAACACTTGCTGACTTGCATCGATGTGTAAGAAGTGTTTGCGGCGCGCCGAGCTATCGACGGCAGCGCTCGTGTTCAACATTGACTTCTTACCCCTGTGGGCTAGGTCCCGTCATGCGGCCAGTGATTTCTGTGGAGCGGGCGCATTTTCGTAGCGCGATAGAAACTCCTCGGGCGTCATCCCGTGGAGCGCGCTGTGCGGGTGGCCGGTGTTGTACGATCGGCGCCAGTCTTCGGCCGCCATACATGCCTCGAAGATCGTCCGAAATCGG
>JAJXVC010000040.1 GCA_021782295.1 bacterium
TTCGTCGCCGCCGTTTCGCGCGACAAAATCGGTGCGCGTTACGGCGTGGGTATGCAGCAACTCGGCCATCTGTTGCAGCACGCGATCGCCGACGGCATGCCCGAAGGTATCGTTGACTTCCTTGAAGCGGTCGGTATCGATAAACCAGAGCGCGAGCTTTCCGCCCTCGCCGTTTTTCGCGAGCTCGCACGCGAGTCGTTCGCGGAAGGCCCGCGGCGTCAGAAGCCCGGTGAGCCCATCGTAAAGGCTGCGCGCGAGATCGCTTTCGCGTTCGCACGCCAACGCAAACGGAACGGCGATCTCGGCGGCGAGAGCGCAACGACGTTCGAGCGCGCTGCTGGAGAGTTGTTGCACGAATCCCAAATAGAGCACCGCAACCGGTATTCCACAGTCGAGCAACGGCACCGCGCACGCACTTCGTTCGGTCGGGAATAGCGGTGGAGCATCGGGCGACGTAAAAATCGCGTGGCGCGCCGCCCACGCTTTCGCAACCAGCGCATCGCTATCGTTCGCACGCACGCGCATATCGATTGCATGCTCAACATCGGGGCCGAAACGTTGACGGCAGCGCAATTCGTCGCCGCTGGGAACGAAGAGCAGGGTGTTCTCCCCACCCATGCATTCCTTCGCCATGCCTTCAGCGTAGGCGCGAACGACGGCCTCGGGGCCCTCGCGAATCGCGGCGACAGCCGAGCGCAGCAGCGGCAACCCGTCGCTTGGGTCGAAGTCGATTCCGCGTTCGCTTCGAGCCGACGGCACGCGAATGCCGATGCTTGCCAGGAGCGAGGGGGCGTTCCCGAAAAAGATGCTCGTCATGCAGCCTCCGATGCACGACGTTCCCGGCAGCGGGGCGAATCAGACATCCCCGCGCGAAGAGCCGAGTCGCGCCAATCAGGAAGCGCTGCGCCTGCGTTCGATCGGCGACCTTCGTGGAGCGCTTGCAGTGCTCGACGCGGCGAGCGAACAATCGCCGCCGGTTGCAGAGATTTTTTCGAATCGCGGGTTTATTGCTGCAGAGCTCGGAGAGCGGGAGCGCGCCCGTGCGTCGTACGCGCGAGCCGTCGAACTCGACCCGCATTTGCTTGCCGCGCGTCTCGGGTACGGTGCCGAACTCTACGCCGCCGGCGATCTCGAGGGAGCGCGCTCGCAGTATCGTCTCGCGCTCGGACTCGACGAAGAGAATCTCGTCGCGCATCTCGCGATGTACGAACTCGAACTCCAGCTTGGGAACCGCGTGAAGGCGCTCGCCCATCAGCGACGCGCGCTCGCCGTGCGTCAACTCTTTAGTTCGATCGCGCCGAAGGAGCAGCGACGTATTCTCGCATTCTGTGCTCCCGGCGACTGGTTTGCAAACACGCCGGTAGAATATCTTATCGATCGCGAGACAACGACGCTGCACAAGCTTTATCTTACGACGCCCGAAAAACTCGCAGCGCTGCAACTCCCCGAGTACGATGCACTTTTCAACGCCATCGGCGAATCGAGCGAGAACGTCGAAGTCCTCCTTCTCGCCGAGCTCGTCGCCAAGTTGCTCGCCCGCCCGATCGTCAACGACCCGATACGCGTACTCGAAACCAATCGCGTACGCTGTGCGCGGCTCGCCGCGCATATCGCCGGTTGCAACGCTCCCGAAACGGTCGAACGCCTCCGTCCGGCGCTCCAGAACGAAGGAATCGCTCAGCCGACCATCGTTCGGCCGATCGATACTCACGCCGGCAAAGGCGCGCGCTTGGTCCGCAACTCCGCCGAACTTCACGCATATCTACAAGAGACCGACGGCGAGCGTTTCTTTCTCACCCCGTGGGTCGACTATGCCTCGCCCGACGGCTTCTTTCGGAAGTATCGCTTGATCGCCGTCGACGGCGAGATTTTCCCGTATCACCTCGCCATCTCGTCGAACTGGATGGTTCACTATTACAGCTCGGAGATGAAAGCGGAGCAGTGGATGCGCGACGAAGAACGCCGCTTTCTTGAAGACTGGCGCGCGGTCTTTCCCGCTGCGGCGGCAAATGCGCTCGAGCGGCTCACCGAATCGTTGGGGCTCGAGTATATCGGCTTCGACTGCTCGATCGACCGCGAGGGAAAGCTGCTCTTCTTCGAAGCCGACCCGGCGATCATCGTCCATCTTACCGACGATCGCGAACTCTTCGGCTATAAATACGAACACGTGCCGAAAATTTTCCGCGCATTCGAACGCCTGATCGATCGACAGCATGCTCGACCCGCGTGATTGGGAGGCGTTTCGTGGGGCCGCACATCGCGCGCTCGACGATGCCATCGATTTTCTTCGCGACGTTCGCGAACGCCCCGCTTGGCAAGAGATGCCCGAGAGCGCAAAAGAGCGGCTGCGCGAACCGCTGCCGCGCGCCCCGAGCGATTTTTCCGATGTCTACCAAACGTTCGTAGAGCATATTTTCCCCTACACGGGGGGGAATATTCATCCGCGCTTTTTCGGATGGGTGCAAGGCACGGGCACCCCGAGCGGAGCGATCGCCGAGATGCTTGCGGCGACGATGAACTCCAACGTCGGAGGCCGTAACCACGGCGCGGTTTACGTCGAACGTCAAGTCATCGCATGGTCCCGCGATCTCTTCGGCTTTCCCTCTGCGGCTACCGGGGTACTCACCACCGGTGCATCCGAGGCGAACCTCATCGGCGTTCTCGTCGCGCGCACGCGCGCTCTCGGCGGTGAGGTGCGCGAACACGGCATCGATCCGCAACGAACGCGTATCACGGGCTATGCGTCGGCCGCAACGCACGGGTGCGTCCGCCGCGCATTCGAGATCGCCGGAATCGGCAGCGAAGCGCTGCGAATTCTTCCAACCGACGCGCGCCAACGAATCGATACGTCGGTGCTGCGGGAGGCGATCGCGCGCGATCGTGCGGCGGGAGCGCATCCGTTTCTCATCGTTGCCAATGCCGGAACCGTCGATGTCGGCGCCATCGATCCGCTCGATGAAATTGCCTCGATCGCTCGCGACGAAGGTTGCCACCTTCACGTCGATGGTGCATTCGGAGCGCTCGCGATTCTTTCAAAGAATCTGAGCGGGCGACTGCGCGGGATCGAGCGCGCCGATTCGATTGCCTTTGATTTTCATAAGTGGGCGCATGCGCCGTACGATGTCGGTTGCGTACTCGTTCGCGACGGCGATGCGCATCGCGCGACGTTCGCATCGGAGGGCCCCTACTTAACGCGCATGACCCGTGGGCTCGCGAGCGCGACGCCGTGGTTCACCGATTACATTCCCGAGCTCTCGCGTTCGTTCCGAGCGCTCAAGGTATGGTTTACGCTGAAGGAGCAGGGCACCGACCGCATCGCCGCCGCGATCGAACGCAACGTCGCACAAGCGAGCGCTCTCGGCGCGGCAATCGACGCCGATTCGCGCTTCGAACTCCTCGCCCCGGTTCACTTGAACGTCGTTTGCTTTCGCTATCGCCCGCTCGGGATCGATGACGCCGAGCTCGATGCTTTTAACGACGAACTCGTCATTCGCATTCAAGAGAGCGGATTCGCCGTGCTTTCTTCAACGAGTATTGCCGGACGGCGAGCGCTTCGCGCGTGTTTTGTCAACCACCGCACGGCCGACGAAGACGTGGAGATTCTCCTCACCGGCATCGGCGAACTCGGCGAGCGCCTCGCCCGCGAACGCGCGCTAGGGTAAGGGGCGAGCGGGGTTTCCCGCAACGCGGCCGCCCGGCTCGATATCTTTGGTCACCACGCTGCCGGCGCCCGTTAGCGCGCCGTCACCGATGGTACGCGGTGCGACGATCGAGGTATTCGAACCGATCGCGACACCGCGTCCGATTTTGGTGCGGTGCTTCTTCTTCCCGTCGTAATTACAGGTAATCGTTCCCGCGCCGATATTGCTCTCTTCGCCGATCTCGGCATCGCCGAGATACGAGAGGTGCGCAGATTTTGCGCCACGTTCGTAGCGGGAGTTTTTGATTTCGACGAAATTCCCAACGCGGTTGTCGCCGACCAGAACGGCGTGCCCCCGCACGTGTGCGAACGGACCGACCGTCGAACCGGCGCCGATCTCGCTTTCGACGATGACGCTCTCGCGCACGCTGACGTCGTCGCCGATGCGCGCGTCGGAGATTCTCGCGTGCGGACCGATCGTACAACGGGCACCGATGCTTGAGAGCAGCGATATCGAGGTTCCCGGGTAGATCACGGTATCGGCACCAATCGTTAATTCCGGCTCGAGATAGGTTGTCGCCGGGTCGACGATCGTCACTCCCGCGAGCATGTGTTGTTCGCAGAGTCGTCGATTCAAAGCCGCGCGTGCGTGCGCGAGTTCGCTCCGATCGTTGACGCCGAGCACTTCTTCGTAATCCTCCGAAACGACCGGCACGGCCGCGCGGTCCGCCTCGGCAAAAAACGCAACGGCGTCAGTGAGGTAATACTCGCCCTGCGCGTTATCATTGCGAAGCCGCGCGATCGCATCGCGAAGCGCTCCCTCCGGAAAGGCGTAGATTCCCGCGTTCATCTCCTCGATCGCGCGCTCGCTCTCGTTTGCATCGCGCACTTCGACGATGCGCGCGACGCGCTCGCCGTCACGCACGATGCGACCGAAGCTCGAGGGAAGCGGCATCCGCGCGGTGACGAGCGATGCCTCGCGATCGTTCCCGGCGGCGAGAACGCGCGCCAGCGTTTCGGCGCGCACGAGCGGCATATCGCCGTTGGTAACGAGAATGCGCGCATCGGGTCGTGGCGCCATCGCTGCCAATGCCACCTGCACGGCATGCCCCGTGCCGAGTCGCTCGCGCTGAAGAACGGTGCTCACTCCCATCGCGCATACGTGCGGATCGAGATCTTCATTCGTCACCACGACGATTTCTTCGATCCCCGCTTCGCGAAGCGCGGCGAGCGCAAACCAGAGCATCGGTCGCCCGCACAATTCATGAAGCACCTTCGGCCGAGCGCTCTTCATGCGCGTTCCCTTACCGGCCGCCAGAAGGATCGCGCGCGCGTTCATGCCGGAATCTCCGCAGTCGCGGCGCCGATATTCTTCCACTCTTCTTGTTCGCGTTTCGATGGTGTGCCGAGGATCTCCAAGGTGTGGCGCAGGCGCTCGCGCACGATATCGCGCCCGAGAATCTCCATCGCATCGTAGAGCGGCACCGAGGTCGGGCTGCCCGTCACGGCGACATAAAACGGTCGCGTGAGATCGCGCACTTTGATATCCAACGCCTGGGCGACGCGCCGAAAGAGCGCATCGAAACCCGCGCTCTCCCAGGTCCGCAGAAGATCGAGTTCGCGCTGCATCACCGCGATCGCCTTGCGTACCGTCGCAACGTCGATTTTCCCCGAAGCGAATGTCGCCGGATCGTACGTGAGCCGCCCTGCAAAGAAGAACGCGAGCAAATTCCCCATATCGGAGAGCCGCTCGATACGCGGCTGCGCGAGCGCGGCAATGCGCGCGATCCGTTCGGGCGAAAATCCCCAGGCGCCGACGCGGTCGGTAAAACTCTTGGTATCGAGTCGTTCGCGCAGATAGCGCCCGTTGAGCCAATCGAGTTTCGGCACGTCGAAGACCGGGCCGCCCAGCGAGATGCGGTCGAGCGAAAAATGTTCGACGAAGGCTGCGAGCGGAAAGAGTTCTTCACCTTCCACTGCGCCGGCGGCAAGCAATGCGAGAAAATTCAGCAACGCTTCGGGCAGATAACCCATGCGCTCGTAGAACGATATGCTCGTCGGATTCTTTCGCTTGGAGAGCTTGCTCTTGTCCGGGTTTCGCAGCAACGGAAGATGCGCGATGACCGGCGGCGTCCACCCGAAATAGGAATAGAGCAGCAGGTGCTTCGGCGCGCTGCTGACCCACTCTTCACCGCGAATGACGTGCGTGATCTCCATAAGGTGATCGTCGACGACGTTGGCGAGATGATAGGTCGGAAGTCCATCCGATTTCATCAAGACTTGCATGTCGACATCGTTCCAAGCAATTTCGATGGGACCGCGGCGCGCGTCGTCGACCACGCAGAGACCTTCGGACGGAACGACGAGACGAACGACAAAGGGCTCTCCGGCGGCCTTACGACGCGCGATTTCGTCGGCGGGAAGCCCGCGACAGAGGCCGTCGTAGCGCGAAGGCTGTCCGGCCGCGCGTTGCGCTACCCGAAGATCGTCCAGACGCGAAGGCGTGCAAAAACACGGGAATGCATGTCCGTCGGCGAGGAGGCGGTCGACGTGCTCGCGATAGATCGCGGCGCGCTCGCTCTGGCGATATGGACCGTGCGGCCCGCCTTTATCGGGGCCTTCGTCCCAATCGATGCCGAGCCACCGGAGCGAATGAAGAATCGCGCGTTCGCTCTCGGGCGTGCTGCGCGCGCGGTCGGTATCCTCGACGCGCAGAAGAAAATCGCCGCCGTGACGCTTGGCAAATGCGTAATTTACCAGCGCGACGTAAGCCGTGCCCACATGCGGGTCGCCGGTCGGCGACGGCGCGACGCGCGTTCGTACCTTCACGTATTCCTCTTCAGCAGCAACAAATCAAACGAAAACGAAATCGGCCCGCTAGCCGACCAGCGTGCGCCGCTTACCGCAAGCATCGTTGACGAAATCGACGATCTCTTGCAACGGCGCACCCGGGGTAAAGACCGCCTGAACGCCGCGTTCGCGTAATGCCTCGGCATCTTCAGGCGGAATCGTCCCGCCACCGAAAAACACGATATCTTCAGCCTGCTGCGCCTTGAGTTGCTCGAGAATCAAGGGGAAGAGCGTCATATGCGCCCCGGAGAGAATCGAGAGCCCGATGCCGTCGGCATCTTCCTGAATGGCGGTCTGTACGATCTGCTCGGGCGTCTGGAAGAGCCCGGTATAGATCACCTCCATGCCCGCGTCCCGCAGCGCGCGCGCGATCACTTTCGCGCCGCGGTCGTGGCCGTCGAGTCCGGCTTTTGCCACGACGATGCGTAGGGGTCGATCCATCGTTAGTTTTTCCTCCGTGTGCGCGCGAGCGCTGCGGCTTGTTCGAGAAGCTCGCGCACGCGAATCAAGGTCTTGCGGATGCGATGCCGCTCGAGTTCATTGAGTACGGTGAACGGCATTAGAAGACCGACCGTTCCGTATAGCGCCCGTAGACCGATACCATCGTATCGACGATCTCGCCCTCGGTGCAATAGGCATTGACGCAGTCGATGAGGTGGGGCATCAGGTTGTCCTTCGGGTCGGCGCAGGCCGCCTTCAGGCGTTCGAGCGTTTTGGCAACCGCACCGGCATCTCGCGATTCGCGAACCGCGCGCACCGCGGCGGTCTGTTCGCGTTCGGTCTCCTCGGTAATCTTGAGGAGATCCATATCGTCGCGATCCTCGGGGCGGGTAAAGTGATTGACCCCGACGATGACGCGATCTTTATTTTCGACCGAACGCTGATAGCGATAGCTCGCGTCGGCGATCTCTTTTTGGAAGAACCCAGCTTCGATCGCTTCGATCACGCCGCCGAACTCTTCGATCTGGTCGAAATACGCTTCTGCCTGTCGTTCCATTTCGTCGGTCAGCGCTTCGACGAAATAGGAGCCACCGAGCGGATCGACGACGTTGGTGACGTTGGTTTCGTATCCGAGCACTTGCTGCGTACGCAACGCGATCTCGACGGATTTTTCCGTCGGCAGCGCGAGCACTTCATCCATCGAATTCGTGTGCAGCGATTGCGTTCCGCCGAGCACCGCCGAGAGCGCTTCGTAGGCGACGCGTACGATATTGTTTTCAGGCTGTTGCGCGGTCGCGCTGCAGCCTGCGGTCTGCGTGTGGAAACGCAACTGCCACGATTTCGGATCCTTCGCGCCGTACTTTTCGCGCATGCGACGGGCATAGATCCGCCGTGCAGCGCGGAACTTCGCGATCTCTTCGAAAAAGTCGATATGTGCGTTGAAGAAATACGAAAGGCGTGGAGCGAATGAATCGACGTCCATTCCGGCTTTCATGCACGCCTCGACGTAGGCGAAGCCGTCGGCGAGGGTAAACGCCAGTTCTTGGGCCGCGGTCGATCCCGCTTCGCGGATGTGATAGCCGGAGATCGAGATCGTGTTCCATTTCGGCATCTGTTCGGTACAGAATTGAATCATGTCGACGATGACGCGCATATGCGGACGCGGCGGGAATATCCATTCTTTCTGCGCGATATACTCTTTGAGAATATCGGCCTGAATCGTTCCGCCGAGCATCGCGCGCGGAATGCCTTTTTTCTCCGCAGCGGCGATATATTGCGCGACGGCGATCGCGGCGGGCCCGTTGATCGTCATCGAGGTCGTGATCTTGCCCATGTCGATGCCGTCGAAGAGCACCTCCATGTCGGCGAGCGAGTCGATCGCAACGCCGCACTTGCCGACCTCGCCGCGCGCGTGCGGCGCGTCGGAATCGTAGCCCATCAGCGTCGGCATATCGAAGGCGACCGAGAGCCCCATCTGCCCTTGCGCGAGCAAAAAGTGATAGCGTTCGTTCGTCTGTCGCGCCGTGCCGAAGCCGGCGAATTGACGCATCGTCCAGAGACGGTCGCGAAAGCCGTTGGGATGGATGCCGCGCGTGTACGGATACTGCCCCGGCCATGCGAGATCGCGCGCAAGATCGAGCCCGGCGGTGTCGGCGGGGCCGTAACAGGTCTTCAGCGGGATATCGGAGAGCGTGCGGTCGGTCGCACCCGATCCGGCGCCGCTCCGCGGGCGTCCCTTCGCCGAAGCTTGCTCCCAGGCGGCCTGCTGCGCTTCAAATTCCGGCGTGGGCTGCCCGCCGCCGGTCGGGCGATCCATCATCTTAGCCATGACCTCCCCCGTTTCGCTACAACGCCCTCGGTTTCCTAAAGCGAGGGCAGCGCAGGCGGACGGGAGATCCGGGAGGCACCCGCCGCAGGCACCCGCGGGTTCCTAAAACTCCGTAAGGACGCGCTCCGACGCCGCATAGGGATCGAGCGAAAGATCGGGGTGTGCGGCGATCGCGCGGTCGAGCCGATGCTGGAGTTTTCCAAGCGCGAGTTGCCGCACCTGATGGTTGAAGGCGGCGCGCCGTTTCCGTTCGATCTCTCCGGTCTCGAAGAGATAGGCCCGGTGCCGTTCGATCGCACTCCAGAGCTCGTCGATCCCGGTACCTTCCAGCGCCTGCGTCATCGCCAACTCCGGCACCCAGGCGCCGTACTGCAAGATCTCCATCATCGAGCGAATCTCGCGCTTGAGTTGATTGGCCATCGGGTGATCGGCTTTATTGACGACGAAAATATCGGCGATCTCCATGATGCCGGCTTTGAGCACTTGAATCGAATCGCCGCTTCCCGGTTGCAACGCAACCAGCGTGCTCTGCGCGAGTTCGGCGATCTCGATCTCGCTCTGTCCGACGCCGACGGTTTCGATGATGATGACGTCGAGCCCGAAAGCATCCATCAACAACACCGCATCGCCGGTCGCTCCGGAGACGCCGCCGAGATGGCCGCGCGCCGCCATCGAGCGAATGAATACGCCTGGATCGACGAAGTGCTCGGAGAGCCGAATTCGATCTCCAAGCAGCGCTCCGTGGGAGAACGGCGAGGATGGATCGACGGAGATCACGCCGACGCTCTTTCCGAGGCTCCGCGCTTTCTTCACGAGCGCCGAGGTCAGCGTCGATTTACCGACACCCGGCGGGCCGGTCAGGCCGATCGTCAACGCCTTGCCGGTGCGCGCGTAGAGCGCGCGCATCAACGAGGCGCCGTCGCCGGATTCAGCACGCGTAATCGCCCGCGCGAGCCCGCGCGGGCGACCGGCATCGAATTCTACAAGCAGGCTATCGAGGCTGAGCATCTCGCCGCCTTCGGTGCTCTCCGTCGCTCGCGGGCACCTGCCGCGCGCCGCTATTTAACCATGCTGCAGCGTGATGCTGCCGTTCACCGTCGAGAGGCTCACGCGACCGGGACCATCTCCATCTCCGAAAGGATTGGTGACGCGGCCGTTCACCGTCGAGGCCGAGACGCGCCCGTTGAAAGATCCGGCGATGCTCACCGCAATCGAGCCGTTCACGCTATTTGCGCTGACCTCCGGTGCCGCAGCCGGAAGCGTGAGATCGAGCGAACCATTGACGGTCGAAGCGTGAACGTTCGCACTGCCGCGCGCCGAAATACTGCCGTTGACGTCGGAGAGCGAGAGGCGCGCGTGGACGCCGCGCACCTGAATCCCGTCATCGGTATTGAAAAGATCGAGTTCGTTGCCGTTCGGTACGCGCAACTCGACCTTCACGAAGGCGTTCGGACGCGACCATGACGACGGGCGGAAGGCGTTGCGCACGCTCGACCAGATCGATCCGCGACCCTTCGGTTGGTCTTTGAGGACGACGGCGAAATGCGCGCGACCGGGCTTGCGCAAAATCTCAACATTCGCGGCGTCGGGCCCCGAAACGTGCGCCGTAATCTCGACGCGAGCGGTCGACGCGCCGACGGCAATGATCTCGCAGGAGACGTTTGCCGTCGAGCAATCGAAGACGACGCGCTGCGTTCCCGCGACGCTCGCCGTTTGCTTCAGCGTGCGCTCGGCTGCCCCGCGCGCGATTCCTACGGCAGCTGCGCCGAGCATCGCCGCCAGAGCGATGGTGCGAAGCAAGGTACTGCTATCGAGCGATCGTGTAGCGTTCATGTGTCAACCTCCGCTTACACTACGCGGCAGCTGACGGAATGTTTCAGGGGCCGGTACGCACCACGATATTGCCCGAGAGCGACTGAAGATCGAGACGCCCCTCCGAAAATCCGCTATCGAGCGGATTGCTGAGATTCCCCTCCAACGTCCGCGCGCTCACCCGCCCGGTAAATCCGCGCGGAACCGTGAGCTCGATGTTCCCGCTCTCGGTGCGCACGCGAGCGTCGGGCCAAATGCCGGGAAGCAACCGCAGCGTGACGGCGCCGGCAACGGTCATCGCCTCGATCTTCGAACAACCGGAGATTCCGAGTTGCATCGACGCGACGTTGAACGTGCATGCACCGCGGAGTCCGCTCACGTCGTAGGAACCGACGATACCCGTTCCCTCGATCGATGCGGCGATCGGCAGATATAACCGCGCGCGAATGTAGGCGTGCGCTTTCGACCGCGATGCATAGCGATTATCAACGCTGAACCAAAAATGCGGCGAGCGTCGCGATCCGGTGACATGGAGGTGCACGAGTTGCGCCTTCGGCCCCCAGAGTACGCCTTTGAAGAGCGCGTTCGGCTGCGCCGTTGCGACGATGTGGACGTAACACGCGACGAAGCCACGCCCGCAACTCACCCGCACGACGGCATTCGGGCGCACGATCATCGAGCCATGTATCTGGTAACTCTTCGGCAATGCCGGCCCCTTCGGTTGTACGCGCGGTGCCGGGTGGACGCCGTGCG
>JAJXVC010000041.1 GCA_021782295.1 bacterium
GCGAGCGAAAGCGACGAGTCGTCGCGAACGGAATCGATCATCGCGTTCCGTAATGCACGGCGATCGAACCGCCCATCAATGCGAGGTATCCCGCATCGCTGAAGCCCGCGCGCGAGAAAAGATCGCGCAACGCCGGCGCGTTCGGGTGGTGGAGCAGCGATTGCGGAAGATAGGTGTACGCGCTCTTCGATCCGCCGATCCAACCGCCTAACGTCGGCACGACGCCGTAAAAATACAGATCGAAGGCGCGCTTCCAGAGCGGATTCGGCGCTTTGCTGACATCGAGGTTGACGAAGCGAGCGCCGGGGCGAAGCACGCGCCGGATCTCTTGCAGGCTGCGATCGAGATCGACGATGTTGCGCGAGCTAAAGCCCATGATTGCGCCGTCGAACGACTCGTCGGCGAAGGGCAATGCGGTGACGTCACCTTCGACGAACTCGGCGTTCCCCGACCCGATATGCCGGGCGCGTTCGCGCGCGCGGGCGAGCATCGGTTCGCAGAAATCGATACCGGTAACGTGCGCTTCGGGGTCGTGGCGCATCAGGTGGAAACTGAGGTCCCCGGTGCCGCAGCAGAGATCGAGCAACTTCGCGCCTTTCGGCGGGGCGAGCAGCGCGATCGCGCGCCGCCGCCAGAGCTCGTCGAGCCCTCCGGTGAGGATGCGATTGGCGCGGTCGTAGCGGGGGGCGATCGTCGCGAACATATCGCGCACGAAAGCTCCCTTATCGCCGACGGGGTTACGGGTCGTACTCTCAGCCATCTCTATCGGCTTGCTTTCCAAGCATTCGAGGCCTCTCCTGTGCGTGACTTGTCGCAACGATCGATTCGCGTGAACGATGCCGTGATGGTGAGGCTCGTCACGACCTCCGCGTTTTTAACGGCGTTGCAGCGGGCGCGGCATATCGATCTCGCCGCCTACGCCCTCGCGCCTGGGCCGGTCGAAGAGGCCCTCGCCGCCGCCGCGCGGCGCGGTGCCGAGGTCGCGGTCACCCTCGCAGGGGCGCCCTTTGCTTCGGCGGGTCCGGCCGCCGAAAACGAACGCGCGCTGCTGCGTCTGCGCGCAGCCGGGGTGCGCGTCGGCGAAAGCGGCGGGGCGTTTCACGCAAAATATGCACGGGTCGACGATGCGCTCTATCTCGACGATCGCAATTGGAGCAAGTGCGGCGATACGATTCTGCGTCTCTCCGCCGCGTCGGATCTCGGCGCGCTCGCTACGAACAAAAGCAGCGCGCTCGCCGCCGAGGCCGCGCTCGTAGCGGGGGCTCGGCGCGGCGCGCGGGTCGATATCGAAAGCGAATCGTTTGGTTTTGGTTCGCCGATCTATTCGGTCTTGCGAAAACTTGCGGCGCGCGGCGTAACGGTGCGGCTCTGCGTTTCCCGCGCCGATCTGCAGCCGGGGAGCGAGGAAGTTCGCGCGCTCGCGCACTTGTTGCAGGCGGGTGTCGGCGTCCGCCTCGGCGTTGGTTGCGAGAAATTCGCACTGCTCGGCGAGCGCGTATGGATTGGGAGCGCAAATGCAACCTACGCCGCTCCCGGTGCTCGCGATTGGGGGCTGCAGACGCGCTCCGCTTCCGTGCGCGCGCAATTGCAGCATCGTTTCGAACGAACGTGGTCGCGCGCGAAACCTTTTCCGGGTTAAAGCGTGGGGAAGAGCGCCCGCGCGTTCGCATCGGTTCGGGCGACGACTTCATCGAGCGAGATGGCGAAGAGTTCGGCGAGACGGATTGCGGTGTGCGGCATGAAGGCCGGTTCGTTGCGGCGCCCTCGCATCGGCACCGGGGCGAGATAGGGGCAGTCGGTCTCCAGAAGAACGGCGTCGATACCGACTGCGCGCACCGCCTCGCGCAGCGGCGCAGCGCTCTTAAAAGTGAGGACGCCGCCGATTCCCAGGCGCAATCCGAATTCATCGACGAAGAGCCGAGCCTGCTCCGCATCGCCGGTGAAGCAGTGAACGACGCCGCCGAACGAAGGATCGAACCCGGCGCGCAGTTCGGTGACGAAATCATCGAATGCATCGCGCTGGTGAAAGATCGTCGGCACTTTCTTCCGCGCCGCATAGGAGAGTTGCTCGCGCAGCACGCGCCGCTGCACCGCGCGGGGGCTGTGATCGTAATAGTAATCGAGCCCGATCTCGCCGACGGCGAGGTGGAACGCCGGGTCGAAGAACGCATCGAACGCGTTCTCGATATCCGCAGGGGCATCGATTGCTTCGTGCGGATGAATCCCGATACTCGCGCGGAGACCATAGCTGCGGGCGCACTCAAGCGCGCGTTTGCTGTCGGCAAGATCGCAGCCGACCGTAATCATTTGCTCGATTCCCGCTTCGCGCGCGCGTTGAATCGTTGCTTCGCGATCCTCGTCGAACTTCGCATCGTGCAGGTGCGCGTGTGTATCGATCACGCGCTTTGCTCTTCTTCCACCAAACGATTGCGGCCGAGCCGTTTCGCTTCATAGAGTGCGCGGTCGGCGCGTGCAAGCAACTCGGCGGGGCGGTCGTGTCCGCGTACCGTGGCAACGCCGATGCTAATCGTCACCGCCGGCTGGTCGGGTCCGCCGTCGGAGCGTTCTACGCCGACGCGGACGCGTTCGCCGATCGCAACGGCGATTTCGCGCGTTGCCTCGGGCATGACGACGAGAAATTCTTCACCACCGATGCGCCCCAACGCATCTTCCAGGCGTAATGCAGAACGAATTTCATCGGCGACGCGGCGCAACACGCCGTCGCCGGCAGCATGTCCCAAACGATCGTTAATGTTTTTGAATCGATCGATGTCGAGCATCAGCACTGCGCCGCGGCGAGCGTCGTCGACCAGCGCGTTGAGGCGTTCGAGAATCGCGCGACGATTGAAGACGCCGGTGAGAGGATCGGTGTTCGCCGCATTGTGCGCTTCCGAGATACTTTGCAGGTCGACGAGCAGCGGCGCTAATTCATGGGCCGCTTGGTAGAACTGTTGGTGTTCGCGCGCGCTAAGATCGTCGCGTCGCCGATGGACGAGCAGGGCTCCGGCAAGGGCTTCGCCGGCGCGAATTGCGTAGACCGAGATCGTTACCGGCCCGACCGTCGCTTTCGCGCTTTCGCGTTCGGCGAACGGAAGTCGCGCGAGCAGGCGCGCGCGTAGCGCCGCTGCCTCCTCGCCGATCGCCGGGCCGAGGCTCGCGACGGTTCGCCATTTTTTCTTATTTTCGGTGCGGGTGACGATCTCGAGTGTTTCGTCGACGAGCGCTCGGCGTAAGGATCCGAGAATACTGCGCATCTGCGGCAGCGGATCGCGCGCGGCCAACATCGCCGCGACCGCTTCGCGCACGAGTTTGAGGCGCGCGAGCTCCGCGCTCAAGCGATCGTTCTGCCATCGTAACCACGCGAAGTATGGGAGCGGCAGCCAAAGTGCGACGCCGAGTGCCGCGCCGCCGGTGAGAAAGCCCCAGCGATCGATGGTCGCCCAAATCGCCACCGTTACCAGCGCAAGCCAGAGGCCGCGCGTGCGAGCGAAGCGCACGATCGTTTGTCGAATCGAAACATTGCGCGCGATCGCCAATAACGGTGCAGCGTAGATGAGTTCGTAGGCGGCGCCGATCGCGAGCACCGAGGCACCAAAGCTGAAAAAATTCCACGAAAGCAATGAATGCGCCGGAATAAATGCCGCCACGAGCAGCAGCAACGAAGCGCGCCCGACTCCGTGCCGAAGGATATCGAAACCGAGTTCTTCCCGGCGAACGTACGCCGCGAGTGAAAAACCGAGAAATGCGGCGAGCGCGGCGATCGCTCCGCCGTTGTACGAAGCGAGCAGCAGCGGCGCGAGAATAGGTACGTCGAGGACGTACCCCTCGGCGCCGAATGCAATACGACGCGAGCGCAATCGCGGCAGTGAGGTTGCAAAGAATGCGACGGAGAGCGTGCCGACGGCTGCAAAGAAGGCAAGGAGGCTGTCGGAGAACGACCAGTGTACGGGGCTGCGGACGATCGCGGTAACACATGTGACGAGAGCGAGCGCGCCCGGAGCGAAGATCGCTGTGCGGTAGAGTCCGGCGCGATCGAAGGCGTTCATGCCGTAGATGTCTCGGCGACCTCGATTCGCGCGAATAACACTGCGCCGGGTGCGCTTTGCGTTCCGGCTGCGAGCCCGCCCCAGCGCAAGGTGCGCAACTCGCGTTCGTGCACGCCTTCGGCGAGCCCGAGTTGGCGCGCGATCTCGGCTGCTTTCTCAGGCATGAACGGCGCGAGCAAGCTCGCAAGCCAGCGAAGCCCTTCGCAGAGTTCGTACATCAACGCGTCGAGCGATGCTTTGGCGGCCGGCTCCTCGCGCCGTTTCCACAGTTCCCACGGTTTGCGTTCGTCGATGCTGCGATTGAGCGCGTTAACGACGTTCCAAATCGCCTCGAGCGCATCGCGAAAGCGCAGGTCGAAAATCGCATCGGCGACGCGGTTCGGTATCTCTTGGAGCGAGGCGCCGATAAATGGATCGCCGGCGCTCGGCACGATACCGTCGCAATACTTCGTCAACATCGCCAGCGAGCGGCGGACGAGGTTCCCCAGATCGTTTCCGAGATCGTCGTTGTTGCGCGCGATAATTTTTTCTTCCGAGTACGAGAAATCGCTACCGAACGGTGCTTCGCGTAGCAGAAAATAACGCAGCGTATCGGCGCCGAACCGTTCGGCAAGCGCGAAGGGATCGGTGGCGTTGCCCATCGATTTTCCCATTTTGCGGCCGTCGACGGTAATCCACCCATGTGCGAAGACGAGCTCGGGCGCTTCCTCGCCGAGCGCCCAGAGCACGGCGGGCCAAACGATGGTATGAAAGCGCGCGATCTCTTTGCCGATCAACTGGACGCTCGCCGGCCAAAACCGCTCGAACGCGGCGTTTGCGCTGCCGTAATCGAGCGCGGAGATATAATTCAACAGCGCATCGAACCAAACGTAGATAACGCCGCCGCCGCCCGGAATATCGATTCCCCAATCGAAGTTCGTGCGCGAGATCGAAAAATCGTCGAGCCCCTCTTCCAACAGCGAGAGCATCTCGTTGTAGACGCTCTTCGGTCGAAGCCAGTTCGGATGCGCGCGATAGTAATCGAGCAATCGGTCGCGATACGCCGAGAGTCGAAAGAACCAATCGTTTTCGGAGAGCCACGTAACAGCGCGCCCGCAGGTTGGGCACTTCCCGTCGACGAGTTTTGTTTCGAGCCAGAACGTCTCGTCTTCGACGCAATACCATCCCTCGTACGTTCCGAGATAGATATCGCCGCTCTCGCGAAGGCGCTCGAAGACGCGCTGCACCACGCGTTCGTGGCGGGGCTGCGTCGTGCGGATAAAATCATCGTAGGAAATATGAAACGCGGCGAAGAGTTCTTGCCAGCGCGGAACGAGCGCATCGCACCAATCTTGCGGCGATTTTCCGGCGGCGGCCGCGGCGTTGGCGACCTTCTGCCCGTGCTCGTCGGTGCCGGTGAGAAAAAACGTCTCACCTTCGGTACGCGCCGCGCGCGCCAGCACATCGGCGACCGCCGTGGTGTAGGCGTGCCCGATATGCGGGTTCCCGGAGATGTAATAAATCGGCGTGGTAACGTAAAACGGGCGCTTCATCTAGTCCGTGCTTCGCCCTTCGACGGCGGCTTTCCGCGCGGAGATACGCGCGTAGAGATCGGAACGCTCGCCCGCCCCGGCTGCCGCGAGGCGGCGCGCGATTGCGGAAACGCGTTCGCCCGCTGCGAGTGCGGCCTCGATTGCGCGATCGATCTCGGCGGCGCTCGGCGGGGTTGCTTCCTTCAAAGGTGCGGCTTCGAGCGCGAAGGCGATCTCGCCGCGCGGGGGATCGGGAAGTTGCCGCGCGATCGCGGCGGCGTTCCCGAGGAGTTGCTGCTCGAAGCGTTTGGTGTACTCGCGCAGGAGAAAGAGACGCGCTTCGGGTGCGACGCTCTCGATATCGCGCAGCGTTGCGAGGATGCGCTTCGGGCTCTCGTACCAAAGCGTCGTGCAGCCACCCGCGAGCGCGCGCTCGAAGGCCGCGCGCCGTGCGCCTGAGCTGCGCGGAGGAAAACCCTCGAACGTAAAGCGCTGTAGGTCGAAGCCGGAGAGGAGGGCGAGGCCGATCGCCGCGCTCGGCCCGGGGAGCGCGTCGATCGCGACGCCGAGCTCGCGTGCCCGCGCGACCAACTCGCTGCCCGGATCGGAGATGCCCGGCGTGCCGGCGTCGCTGACCACGACGACGTTCTGCGTGCGCGCCCGTTCGAGGATTCCCGCGGTCGCCGTCGCCGCGTTTTGCTCGCGGTAACTCAGAAGTTCGCGGCCGGGAAGATCGAGGGCGCCGAGGAGTCGCCGCGCGACGCGGGTATCCTCCGCGACGATGAGATCGGCTTCGCGCAACGCATCGAGCGACCGCAGCGTGATATCGCGCAGGTTCCCCAGCGGCGTTGCTACGAAGATCAGCGGCATGGGCGGAGCATTCGGTATCGAGCGGATTCCTCCGTGCCCGAGCGCGGCATAATGCTCGCGCGCGGACACGTGGCGTTGCCGTCGTTGCTCGAGAGCGATCCCACGCATCCGCTCGCGGCGGCGTTGCTCGGCATCGCCCGGATCGCCGAAGGCGCGCCGCGCTTGCTTGTCGTCGAGCGGCTCGATCGCACCTACGATGTGGTCGCGGACGGCGACGGCCCCGATGCGTGCAGCGCGACGGCCTGGCCGCTGCGCGATCTGCTGCGCGAAATCATTCTCGCCGCTCGCGTCCCCGTCGAAGTGCGCGAAGCATCGGACGCCGAACGCGCGCCGGAACCGCCGCCGGCCTGTCGTCCGGAGAGCGCCGCATCGGCGCGGCGCGCGGAGGTACCGCGACTGCTGCGCGCAACGCTTGCTGCGGTTCGCGCGCGGATCGTAGCGGGAGAAATCGCCCGCGAACCCTAACGGCTGCGGCGATGGATGCTGCCAACCCCTCCTCGCTCGATGCGTTCTTCTTTAAAAACCGCGGTGCGTTGCTCGCGCTGCCGGCGCTCGCGCTCGTCCTCTTCGGTCTGCCGACGCTGCGCGCCGCGCTGATCGGCATTCCGATCGCGTTGCTTGGCGAAGTGCTACGGATGTGGGCGGTTGGTTACTCCGGGGTAACCACGCGCGGCGATCACGTCGAGGCGCCGCAACTCGTGACGGCGGGCCCGTACGCACACGTGCGTAATCCGCTCTACGTCGGCAATTTTATCACCGCGCTCGGCTTTGCGCTCGCATTTACCGGCGGCAACGCGCCGGCGATCCGGCTCCTGCTCGTGCTTGGTTCGCTGCTGTGGATGCTCGTCGTGTATGGCATCATCGTCCCCCATGAAGAGCGCTTCTTGTTGGCCACCTTCGGCGATGCATTCGCCCGCT
The DNA here is from genome assembly GCA_021782295.1 of bacterium. The sequence continues at coordinate 7,346 of JAJXVC010000041.1, forward strand.
ATTGCACGCGCGTTCCCCGCATCGTGCCGCGCATTGCACCGGCGGCCGAGCCGGCGGGACGCTGGGACGGCAGCGTGATCGTGCGCGCGGAAACGCGGACCTTCGTGACGTTTTTGGTGATGCTTGCGATATTGGTAGGCAAGGGGCTCCTCTACCGCTAGACGCGAGGTTCGGCGGGGGCACCGCTCGAAACCGGGGCGGGTTATGGAATCCAAGCAATCATCAACTGTCGTCCTCGGCCATGCGCGCACTCCGTTCGGAAAACTCGGCGGCGCTCTCTCGCCGCTTCCTGCAACTTCGTTGGGCGCCGCAGCGCTCGTCGGCGCGCTCGAACGCGCCGGGCTCGACCCAACGGAGATCGAACACATCATCTTCGGTGAGGTGCTGCAAGCCGGTGTCGGGCAGAATCCCGCGCGCCAAGTCCTCTACAAGAGCGGGCTTGCGAAGACCGTCACCGCGGAGACGGTGAACAAAGTCTGCGCCTCGGGAATGCTCGCCGCAGTCAACGCGATGCGTTTGATCCAGGGCGGTGCGAACCGCGTCGTCGCCGCGGGCGGAATGGAATCGATGAGCAACGCGCCGTACCTGTTAAAGGAAGCGCGCAGCGGCTATCGATTCGGTGACGGAACGCTTGTCGATGCGATGATTCACGATGGCCTCTGGGACTGCTATTTCGGCATGACGATGGCAACGCAAGGTTCGAAAGTCGCCAACGAACTCGGGCTCACGCGCGAAGCGCAAGATGCCTTCGCATACGAAAGCCACCGCCGCGCGCATGAAACCGCACAAGCGGGTGGTTATGCCGACGAACTCATTCCGGTGAAGGTTGCAACCAAAGCGCGGGGCCGCATCGTGCGCGACGCGCTTCCCGCGCGTGGGCGCGAGCGCATTCCCGCAACGGTCGGCGCGCCGATGAACGCCTTCGATCATCACCCGTCCGCTGAATTCACGTTCGATTTCGAAAAATACACGCCGTTTATTACCGGCGACGTGCCGTTTACCGCCGTCGAACGCGATGAAGCGGTGCGCGCCGATGCGAGCCTCGCGTCGATGGCGAAGCTGAAACCGCTCGAGCGCGACGGAACCATCACCGCCGGAAACGCACCGGGCGTCAACGACGGTTCGGCGGCGCTGATTCTCGCGCACGCCGATTACGCGCGCGAACACGGCCACACCGCGCTAGCGACGCTGGTCGACCATGCCACCGTCGCTTGGGACGCGCCCTATATTGCGTTGACGCCGGCGATGGCGGCGCAGGCGCTGCTGGCAAAGCACGGCATGCGTGCAAGCGATATTCACGTTTGGGAGATCAACGAGGCGTTCGCCAGCGTCGCGCTAACCTCGGCGAATCGCTTGGGAATCGACCCGTCGAAGATCAATATGCGCGGCGGTGCGATTGCGATGGGGCATCCCATCGGCGCGTCGGGTGCGCGCATTCTCGGAACCGTTATCGCGCAGTTGCGTCAGCGCGGCGGCGGCCTGGGCATCGCAGCAATCTGCTCCGGCGGCGGCCAGGGTGACGCCGTTCTCGTGCGCGTCGACTAAACGATGGCGTTCCGCATTGCCGTAATCGGTGCCGGGCAGATGGGCGCCGGCATCGCCGAGGTGGCCGCTCGCAGCGGCCACACGGTGCTTTTGCACGACCGCAGCGACGCATTGATCGCTCGTGGGATCGCAAACATCGAAAAAAATCTCGCGCGCGCGGTTGAAAAGGGGCGCATCGACGCGGCCGGTCGCGATGCGGTCGTTGCGCGGATCGCACCCACGCCGACGATCGATGCACTCGATGTCGATCTCGCCATCGAAGCGGCAACCGAAGCGCTCGATCTCAAGCTCGAGATTTTCTCGCGCCTCGATGCGGCGACGCCGCAGAGCGCGATCCTCGCCTCGAACACCTCGTCGATCTCGATTACCACGCTCGGCGCGGCAACCAAACGCCCCGAGCGCGTCATCGGGATGCACTTCATGAATCCGGTTCCCGTGATGGCGCTCGTTGAAATCATTCGAGGCATCGCGACCTCGCAGGCGACCTTTGAGTTTACCGAAAAACTCGCCCGCGAGATGGGCAAGACCCCGGTCGAAGTGCGCGATTTTCCCGGATTCGTTTCCAATCGCGTTCTCATGCCGATGATCAACGAGGCGATCTATGCGCTCTTTGAGGGCGTCGGAAGCGTCGAAGCGATCGACACGGTGATGAAGCTCGGGATGAATCACCCGATGGGGCCGCTGCAACTCGCCGATTTCATCGGCCTCGACACCTGTCTTGCGATCATGGAGGTGTTGCACGAAGGGTTCGGCGACTCGAAATATCGGCCGTGTCCATTGCTCAAACAATATGTTGCTGCCGGCTGGTTCGGGAAAAAGAGCGGCCGCGGGTTTTATAGCTACGCATGACCGATCGATCCGCCGCTGCACGATTTGAGATTACCGACGAGCAGCGGCAGATCGCCGCGCTCGCGCGCGAGTTCGCACAAAAAGAGATCGCTCCGAATATCGCCGCGTGGGATCGCGAGCACCATTTCCCGCGCGAACTCTACACGAAGATGGATGCGATCGGGTTGATGGGCGTGCTCGTCGACGAACGATACGGCGGCGTGGGCGCCGGCTACGGGGCCTATGCGCTGGCGGTGGAAGAACTCGCACGCGTCGATGCAGGAAGCGCGGTGACGCTTTCGGTGCACGCAATGATCGGCGCCGCAATCTCCAAGCTCGGCAACGAGTCGCAGCGCAAAAACTGGCTTCCGCGACTAAGCGGCGGAGACACGATCGCGGGTTTTGCGCTCACTGAATCCGATGCCGGTTCCGATGCGGGCGGCATTCGTTCGACGGCGACGCGCAGCGGAAACGGATTCGTGTTGCGAGGTCGCAAGCAGTGGTGTACGAACGGAACGCACGCCGGAGTCGTGATGGCGATGTTCCGCACCGGCGGCGTCGGCCCAAAAGGCGTGAGCGCTTTTCTCCTCGACCCGAAAACGCCGGGCGTGAGAGTGGAACGCGAGACCGAAAAACTCGGAATTCGCACCAGTAATACGTGCGATCTCGCGTTCGACGACGTCTACGTCGGCCCCGAAGCGTTGCTCGGCGGCGAGGGCGAAGGTTTCGGCGGCGCGATGACCGCGTTGCAAGGCGGGCGCATCGGCATTGCGGCGCAGGCCGTCGGCATTCTCGCGGCCTGCCTCGACGCATCGGTGAAGTTCGCGCAAGAACGGACGGCGTTCGGGAAACCGATCGGCGCCTACGAAGGAATTTCGTTTAAGATCGCGCGCATGGCGACCGACTTGGAGGCCGCGCGGCTGCTGGTCTATCGCGCGGCGGCACTTGCCGATGCGGGTACGCCGTCGCCGACGCTTGCAAGCCAGGCGAAATTTTTTGCCTCGACGGCGGCACGCACTCATGCATCGGAGGCGCTGCAGATTCACGGCGGATACGGGTTCACGACCGAATTCCCCGTCGAGCGCTATTATCGCGATGCAAAGATCACCGAGATCTACGAAGGCACCTCGGAGATCCAACAGATCATTATCGCGCGCAATTTCCTCGGCCGCTTATAGCGTTCCGTCGCTCCGAGGAGGTTATCGCCACCCCAGATTCGAGGCGAAGCCGCCGGATTTCCCGGCCAATCCCAATATATCAAGGGGCGCTCAAAATAATGTGAGCCGCTCCGTGTGGAGCGGCTCACATTTGGTGCCGGCCGAACCGTCGACTCCAGGCTAGCACCTTCCTCACGATCGCGGATTTTACCGCGAGCTTGTCGAGGGACGATCTGCTCGGCGTGACGGAGACTGCGCTGCGCGCTACGCGGGGAAACGGCAGCAAAAGACCGCGCTTGCGACAAGGGTAGGAAGAAGAAAGAACCCGTTACCGTTACGAATACTGGGCCCGTTGGCGCCCTGCGATGCGCGCCCGGCCTTTCAACGCGTAAG
>JAJXVC010000042.1 GCA_021782295.1 bacterium
TGGCCGCGTTGCAACGCGCCGAGATGCTGCGGAATTCCATCGAGCCGACTCGCGCGCGCGAGCCCGGTCTTCTCTTGCGACTTCAGCTTCTCCCAGCTCCGCCACTGCGCGTCGACATCTTCGATAATCGCGTCGGCGAAAACGTGCGGATGGCGGCGCACCATTTTATTGGCGAGCGCGTCGATCACGTCGGCGACGGTAAAGGCCCCGCTCTCGCTCGCGATCTGGGCGTGAAAGACGATCTGCAGCAAGAGATCGCCGAGCTCTTCGCAGAGCCCGTCGAGCCCGCCCTGTTCGATCGCTTCGACGACTTCGTAGGTCTCTTCGATGAGATAGGGCACCAGCGTGCGATGCGTCTGCTCGCGATCCCACGGGCAGCCGTAGCGCAACCGCGCCATCACTTCGACGAGCTCGGCGAAGGTATAGCGCTGCGCTTGCGGCGGCAGCGGGACGAGCGCGACTTCGAGCGATGCGGCCAACGTGGCGCGCGCCATTCCCGGTACGATCTCGGTGCGCGCACCGCGCGCATCGAGCGCGCGCTGCAACTGCGCGAGACCGGGAAAATCGGAGAACGGATTGCCGAGAACGCCGATGCCGAGATCGCGGCCATCGAGTCCGTCGACGAAACGATCGATCGCATCGCTGCTGCCACGCACGATCGCGGCGGCATCGCGCAATGCTTCGCTCCCGACGGCGATCTTTCGCTCGGCGAGCGCATCGCGCAACGCGGGCGGCACCGCGAGTAACGCGACGCGTGGGAGCCCGATGAACGCATCGAGCGCGCCGACGGTCAGCAACGACGGGTCGCCGGGTCCAAGCCCGATAATACGAACGAGCATAGGGTTAAAAGGCTTCGCCGCACCACAAGACGAGGCCCCGGTACCAGCCCGGAGCCTCGTTGAGGGACGATCGCAGCGTTGCGATTAGTGCTTCGTCGGCGGAGCCGAGGGAGCCGCCGAAGGAGCTGCCGACGGCGCTTCCGTTGCCGTACCGGCGGTCGCTGCGGGAGCGGCCGAAGGCGGCGGCGTCGGGAAGAGGCCGGTGAAGCGCGGATCGTTGATTTGAATCGTGGCCTTGCTCTGCAGGCCGGCGATGAACGGCTGCACCAGCGGTGCCTCCGCCTGCTCGCGCAACTGATCCTCGATGCGCTGATGCACCGATGCAAGCGTCGCTTTCACCGCGGGCTTGCGTGCCTGCACCTGAATGATGTGCCAGCCGAAGGGCGAGTGCACCGGCGGGCTGATCGCACCGATCTTGCCGGTCAACGCGTAGGCTTCGAAGGGCTTCACCATCTGGTTCGGGCCGAACCAACCGAGCTCGCCGCCCTTATCGCGGCTGCCCGGATCCTGCGAATACTGCTTGGCAAGCGCCGAGAAGTGCTGGCCGGCTTTGAGATCGGCTTCGATCTTCTGCGCGGTTGCAAGATCGCTCACGAGAATGTGTCGCGCTTTAATCTGCTCCGGCGTATCGAACTGTGCGTGATTCTTGTTGAAGAACGCCGCGATTTGCGCTTCGGAGATCTGCACGTTCTTGCCGACTGCTGCATCGATGATGAGCTGCTGGCGAATGATCTGGTGCAGGTCGTGCTCGGTCAGGCCGTTCGCCGCCAACTGGCGCTGAAACGAGCCCGGCGGATAGTTTGCCGCAATCTCAGCTTCACGCTGCGCGATCTGCGCTTTCGTGATGTTGATGCCGTGGCGTTGACCGTACTGGTCGAGCAGCGTCTGCAGAACGAGTTGCTGCAATACGCCGCGCGCCGTTGGGCTGGCTTCGAGTTTTTTATCGAAGGTTTGGCGGCTGATCGATTGGCCATTCACGGTCGCGACCGATCCGCCCGCGCAGGCCACGAGCGAGAGTGCTGCGACAACCGCAGCGGCGCCGGTGACAAGGCGACGAAAAACGAGCATAGTGGGCTCCAGTAGGATGACGGGTGAGAAAGCGCACGGAGCCGACGGCTCCGAAAGCCTCACCCGGTTAGGGTTTTCGCCCCCATGCTCCTTCCGATAAAGGGCTCACCTGGTCAAGGCGCTCGAAGCGCGCGGTAAAATGCCGCAGCGGCGGCGCTTGCCAGAGCATCTTTAACCCCACGATCCGCTCCCGCCGACGATAGAGATCCTCGAAGACCTCGCCGACGTAATCGATGTGGCTCTGCGTGTAGACCCGCCGCGGAATCGCCAGGCGGACCAGTTCGAGCGGGGCGGTGCGCTCCTCGCCGGTGAGCGGGTCGGTCGAACCGAACATCACCGTGCCGATCTCGACCGCGCGGATGCCGCCCTCGAGGTAGAGTTCGCCGACGAGCGCTTGCCCGGGATATTCGCGCGGCGCGAGGTGGGCGAGCATCGCCCCGGCATCGATGTAGACGGCATGCCCGCCGGGCGGTTGCACGATGGGAACGCCGATCTCGGTGAGTCGGCGCCCTAAGTACGCCGTCGAGGCGATGCGGTAGTTGAGATAATCTTCATCGAGCGCCTCGCCGAGCCCGGTCGCCATCGCCTCTAAATCGCGGCCGGCGAGGCCGCCGTAGGTGGTGAAGCCTTCGGTGAGGATCAGCAAGCGCGATTCCGCACTCGCGAGCGCCGCGTCGTTACCGGCGAGAAATCCGCCGATATTCACCAAGCCGTCCTTCTTTGCCGACATCGTGCAGCCGTCGGCGTACGAAAAGAGCTCGCGCGCGATCTCGCGCGGCGAACGTCCGGCAAATTCGGGTTCGCGTTCGCGTATGAACCAACAATTTTCCGCATAGCGACAGGCATCGATATAGAGCGGAATGCCGTGTTCGCGACAGATCGCGTGGACCGCGCGCACGTTCGCCATCGAGACCGGTTGGCCGCCGCCGGAATTATTCGTGACGGTCAGCATGACGAGCGGCACGCGCGCCGCCCCGACCTCCGCGATAACCGCGCGCAACGCATCGGTATCCATGTTTCCCTTAAACGGGTGTTGCGCTGCGGGGAGCCGCCCTTCGGGGATCGGCAGATCGAGCGCGCGCGCGCCGACGCTTTCAACGTGCGCGCGCGTCGTGTCGAAATGCGTGTTATTCGGCACGACGTCACCGGGTTTGCAGAGCGTCGTAAAAAGAATGCGCTCCGCCGCGCGACCTTGATGCGTCGGCAACACGTGTTGGAAACCGAAGATCTCGCGCACCGTCTCGGCGAAGCGGTAGAACGAGCGTGCCCCCGCATAGGATTCGTCGCCGCGCATGATCGAGGCCCACTGGTCGGCGCTCATCGCCCCGGTGCCGCTATCGGTCAACAGGTCGATAAGCACGTCGTCGGCGCGCAGCAAGAATGGATTGAACGCGGCCTCGCGCAGGTAGCCCTCGCGCTCCTCGCGCGTGGTCATGCGAATCGGTTCGACGGATTTAATGCGAAAAGGTTCGATAATCGACCGGGGCATCGTGGCTCCTTTTGCGAAGAGAGATCGGCAGATGGCAACGAAAATCGTGCAAGGTTTCGAGGGCCTTCGGGCGCTCGAGGGCAGCGAGCTCCTCTCGGCGCCGTGGCTGCGGATCGACCAGCGACGGATCGATGCGTTTGCGGCCTGCACCGACGACCGGCAGTGGATTCATATCGATCCGCTCCGCGCTGCGAACGGGCCGTACGGCGGCACGATCGCGCACGGCTATCTCGTGCTCTCGCTCCTCCCGGTGCTCTGGCATCGCAGTTGCAGCATCCGCGGAACGGGCGCGGTGCTCAATTACGGGCTCGACCGCGTGCGGTTTCTCGCTCCGGTGCGCTCCGGGGCGCGGGTTCGCGCGCGCTTTGCGATTACGAGCGTGCGCGCCGTCGCATCGGGCTTGCGCGTCGCCCTGCGCGCAACGATCGAAACCTTCGGCAGCACCGAGCCGGCCTGCGTCGCCGATGCGATCTTTCTCTATCGCACGGCCGTGCCTACGGACGCGCAAGAAGCGCATTCCAGCGGCGCAGATCGCAGATCGAGCGGCGCTCCTCGCCGGGCTCGGCGAGCTTCCAGCGCGCGATAACCTCGCTTTCAATCTCGGCAAATCGCTCGACGAGCGCTCTGTTGGATTCTTCTTCGAGCGCCTGTTCGATCGTAACGAAAATTGCGTCGTTCTCGCGCGCGATGTGATCGCGCAGAAACGCACCGAACGCCTTGAGCTCGGGAAGCCCCGACTCGCCGCGCCCACGCGCGCAAAGGACGGCTCTCACCAAGAGACGCCCCTCGGTGTGCTGCTCGCTTAAGAGCAATGCAAAGCCGCTTAACCACGGGTGTTCGTCGGTCGTGCCGAAGAGCGCGCGCTCTTCTTTCCCGTGATGGTTGGCGTCGATAAATATCTCTACGAACGCCAGCAACTCGTCGATATAGCCGGCCGGCATTTCGCTTTCCTGGGAGCAGCGCCGGTCGAAATGGTCGAGAACTTCCAGTATGCGGCGATGCTCGTCACGGAGAACGTCGAGCGCTCCGCTCACGCAGCGCTCTTCTCCATGCGCCGTTTCGAAAGGAGCGCCGCACCGAGTGCGCCGGCCATCTCGGGCTGCGCCGCACAATGAATCTGCACCCCGAGCGCCTCTTGCAGCGCGCGGATCATTCCCGCCTGATATCCCATCCCGCCGACGAGCGTCACCGCTTCTTCGATGCCGATCCGTTTGACGAGCAGCACCGCGCGTTCCGCGAGCGACTGATGGACGCCGCGTAAGATGTTTTCGCGCGATTCGCCGCGGCTGACGTGGTTGATAATCTCCGATTCGGCGAGCACGGCACAGACGCTCGAAATCGCGACCGGGTTTTCACCGTGCATCGAGAGCTCCCCGACCTCGGCGAGCTCCGTCTCGAGATATTTTGCGGCGCGTTCGACGAAACCGCCGGCGCCGGCGGCGCATTTTTCGTTCGACTTAAATTCACGCACCCGTCCGCCGGGCGCGATTTTCACCGCCCGCGAACTCTGCGCTCCGATATGGATCACGCAGCGCGTATCGGGGAAGAGCGCGGCCGCGCCGTAGGCTGCGGCGGTGACTTCGGTGAGTTGGAGATCGCGCTCGGGATAGCTCGATCGGCCGAACCCGGTCGTCGCGATATAGCGGAGATCGCCGCGCCCGGCACCGATGCTTGCCAGCGCTTCGTCGACGGCACGGTCGACGAGTTCGATTAACGGCGGACGCGTGCGCGTCGCCCGCGCGACGAGCTGGCGCCCCTCGCGATCGACGAGCACGACTTTCGTAGTGCGCGAACCCAGATCGACTCCGGCGATAATATCCATTCGTCTTCTCCTTTACGATGCGGCAGCGGCCGACATGGCGTGTTCGAGCGCGAAGACCGCCGCGCCGATCGCGCCCATATAGTGCGAATCGGGGCTGACGTTGAGCGGCGCGCCGAGCTTTTCTTCGAGCATCTTCACCATGCCGACGTTGAGCGAAACTCCTCCGGTGAAGGTATAACTCGGTTTCAACCCGACACGCCGAACCAAGGCAATCGTTCGCGCGGCGATCGCGCTGTGAATGCCGCCGAGTATATCCTCGGTTTTCTTGCCCTGCGCGACGTACGACATGATATCGGACTCGACGAAGACCGTGCAGACGGTCGAGAGCCGGACCGGGTTGCGCGCCTGCAGCGAGATCGCACCGATCTCATCGAGCGAGAGCCCGAGCGTCTCGGCGGCGGTCGAGAGAAAACGCCCCGTTCCCGCCGCACATTTATCGTTCATCACGAAATCGACGACCTCGCCGTTCTGCACGCTGATACCCTTGGCGTCCTGTCCGCCCATATCGATCACCGTCGAAGTCTCGGGGAAGAGCATGCTCGCCCCTTTGGCGTGGCAGGTGATCTCGGTGATCTGCAGATCGCCGAACGAGACTTTGAAGCGGCCGTAACCGGTTCCAACGACGCAGAGCACGTCTTCGCGCGCGATGCCGCCCGCGGCGAGCACCGCTTCGTAGCCGCGCTCGCCGGCGCGCGTGATGTTCGCGCCGGTGTCGGTGAGCGCGCGCGCGACGATTTTTTTGTTTTCGTCGATGATGATGCACTTGGTCTGGGTCGATCCGACATCGATCCCCGCTGCGTATTTCATACGGATGCTCCCTCTCGCGTCGGGCGATGAGCGATGGATTCAAAGAATGCATCGATACGGTTGCGCATTTGCGCCTCCGAAAAATAGCGCGGATCTTCGAGATCGGATTCCACCAAGAGCGTCGGAACGCCGCGTTTGGTGAAGTATTCGCGCATATCGCCCTGGCCGGCCGAGAAGAGGCGGCAGCTCTTTACCGAGTGAATGACCAGCGCGTTTGCATTCCACTCCTCGAGATAGCGTTCGATCTGTTCGTAACGCTGGAGGAAATTGCGGTTGGTAAGGTTCCATTCCAACAGGTGGCGCGCGATCGATTCCAGCGGATGGTCGGGATCGTGCGTAAAGCCGAACTCCCAGAGCCCGCCGACGGTGGAGTAGGTCGATGCGACTGCGACGGCGTCCCAACGCGAGAACATATCGCGAAATGCGCGCAGATGCGGCCACGGCGGCGGCCCTTCGATAACGTAGCGAAAGCGCTCTTTCTCCAACGGCCCGATACCGGCTTCGGCTTTAGCGAGCAATTCGGCGTAGGCGGTTTCGAAAAACTCCAGCCCTTGCGGCGTTCCGCGCAAGCAGTAGAGCGGCGCCATCATGGTCACCGAATCGAAGTAGGCGTCGTAGGGTGCCGGGGTGCGTTTGGTAAGATGTTTGATTTTCGACCAGAGATCGCCGGTGAGCGATGAGAGGCGCACCGCTTCGCGGAGCCGATCCTCGTCGAGCTTGCGCCCGGTGAGCTCTTCGCAACGGCCGATGAGATGGTGGAGCTGGCGTAAGACGTATTCGATATCTTCTTTCGACGGCTTTCCCGATGCCGAGCGAATGAACGGAATATCGAGTTGAAAAGCCGGCTTCCCGGTGAATTCGGCGAGGTGTCCGAACCAGTCGAGATAGACGTTACACCCGACGTAATTGCAGAGCAGCAGCGATGGTTCGGGGATCGTCGCGAACGGCGTCTCGCGCCCGCCGAAATACATGCCGATATCGGCCTTCACGTAGGCGCAGTTATCCGAGGAGTACCCCATGAACTCCGCCGACTGAATGAACGGCAGCGACTGCTTGCGCACCGCAAGTTGCAATGCGTTCACTTCGGGAAAGACGGGGAGAATATCGAATGCGCGCAGCAACTCGACCGGGTTGCCGCCGATCAGTAAGTAGGCAGCCGGAACGCCGCTGCCGTTGGCCGCGGCAGTCAGCGCTGCATAATACTCCGACATCAGCTCTTTTTGCAGATGGTGCAGCTTGCCTTGATAATGCGTTTCGGTCATCGTAGGTACTCCTAGTCGAAAAGAAGGGACTCGACGAACGTTTCGATCTCGCTTTTAACCCGGTCGAACATCCACATTTTTTCTTCGAACTCCAAGAACAGATGCGGGATGCCGGCTTCTTGTAGAGCCTTGCGATAGAGCGGATAGGCGAAGAGGGATGGTTCGCAAAATTTCGCGCAGAGCACGATGACGGCATCGGCTCGGTGCGAGCGGGCGCGCTCGACGAGCAACTGCGACGGCGAGACGCGCATATCGTGCTTCACCGGCGTCGGCAGCGACGCGTTGATATAGCCGTCGGCGAGCGCGAGCAGCGGATCCTCCGCGTTCTCGGGAATGTTCTCGGTGAACCAACGGCGGCCGAGGAGAAAATCGTCGTCGACGAGATAGCAGCCCGCGTCTTCGATCGCCGCGATGAGATCGAGCGGGGGCTGTTCGCAGAACGAGCCGGTAAGCACGACGCGGATGCGGTCGCGCTCGCGCCCTTCGCGCGTCGCCGCGGCGTGCAGCGCATCGGCGAGCAACTCGGCGTGCTCTTCGGGCGGAATGAGGTGCCCGACGCGCACGAGCGGGTAGAGTTCGCGGGTGCGCAACCGGTGCGGAGCGTCGCGCCGCAACGCATAGAGGCGCCGAATCGTTTCGCGAATGCGATTGTAGAGTGCGATTGCGGCACGGAGATCTTCGGTGGTCATCTCCCGCCCGCTTAACTCGCCTGCAAATTTCGCGACCCGTGCGTATTCATCGCGCAGGTAGCGCGGCGACTCTTCGGCTTCGAAGTTCTGCGGAAAGTGGATGTACTCTACGGGCGTTCCGGGGAAGTTCCGCGCGTAGACGCTCGCGAGATTGCGAGCCGGATCGCAGATGGAGTGGAAGACGAGCCCGTCGAGCGGTTCGAGCAGTTCGGTCATCCCTTGTTCGAGCGTGCTTTTAACGATCGAGCAGATGAACGATTGAAAACGTGAATCGGCGTGCGCGATCTCCATGCGGTTGCCGCCGCCCGCGAGCCCGACCGGTAAGACGCCCGAGGCGTAAAAGATCTCGGTCGGCGTGTAGACCGGAAAACAACCGATTGCGGCCCGCTTCGGTGCGGCATTTTTCCAAGCGACCGCAGCGGCAAAGCCCGGCTCTTCGATAATGCGATCGCAATATTCGACGAGCGATTCGATGCTCTGCGCTATGATTTGCGTGCTCATAGAGATCCCTTCTTATTTGCCGGGTACGACGATCGTACGCAAGCCGACGCCCGCGCGCAAAAAATCGAGACCGCGATTGATATCTTGCAGCGAGACGCGCTCGCTCACTAATTCGGGGATGCGAATCTCTCCGCGTCGAGCCAGTTCGATGATGCGCGGATAGTCGACCGGGCGACAGCCAAGCGAGCCGCGGATCTCCAATTCGTTGAACATGATCTTGCCGGCGGGAAGCTCCGCTGGTTCGGAGCAGAAGCCGACGACGACGACGCGCCCACCGCGGCGAACGCTGTCGATTGCCGAACGAACGGTCTGCGGGTTGCCGATCGCTTCGAAGGCGATATCTGCGCCGCCGTCGGTCGCGCGGCGCACCGCGCGGGAGACGTCGGGAACGTTGCTCGCATCGATAACGTGCGTCGCGCCGAATTGCAGCGCAAATTCGAGGCGCTCGGGCTTCATATCGACCGCCCACACCTCGCCGCCGGCTGCGACGGCGATCTGAATGACGTTGATTCCGACGCCGCCGCAGCCGAAGACGACGACGCGATCCCCCGGACGCACCTCACCGCGATTGACGACCGCGTGATAGGGCGTCGAAACGGCATCGGCGATCAGGCACGCATCTTCGAGCGGCAGCTCCGGCGGGAGCGGGAGGACGTCTTTCGCCGGCACCTTGAGATACTCGGCGTATGCGCCGTCGATATGGTTGCCGAGCATGAGCCCGTTCGCGCAGATGTTCTCGCGCCCGCGCCGACAGGCTTCGCAGTGCCCGCACGAGAGCACCGCGGGAACCAACACGTGCTCGCCGACCTGGCGCGCGCGCACGCCTTCGCCGACGGCGAAGACCGTCCCCGATGCTTCGTGACCGAGAATCAACGGCGGCGGCGCGAACGTAGGCACGCCGTGATCGATATAGTGCAGATCGGTGTGGCAGAGTCCGCACGCTGCAACTTTGATGACGATCTCGCCCTGCCCCGGCACCGGCATCGGCCGCTCTTCGATTTCGAGCGGACGATTCGGCCCAAGAAAAACCGCGGCTTTCATCGGCGCGCGCGCCGAATCGCGGCGTAATCGGGTTCGCGTTTTTCGACGAACGCGCGCATGCCCTCGGCGGTCTCCGCACCGGCGAAGTGCGATGCCAGCCACTCGCGCGCGTGCCCGATCGTCGCATACCACGACTGATCTTTCCAGTAATTGACCTGGCACTGGGTGTAACTCAAGCACTGCGGGAACTTATCGAGCAGTTTGTTGCAGAGATCGCGCACGGTGTCGTCGAGCTGTTCGTAGGGTGCGACGCGATTGACCAGCCCCCAATCGAGCGCTTGCGCTGCGGTAATGGGCTCGCACAGGAAGAGCATCTCGCGCGCGCGCCGGTCGCCGACGATAATCGGCAGCCATTGCGTTCCACCGCCGGCGGCGACGCTGCCGACGCGCGTCCCGACCTGGCGGATCGTCGCGTGATCGGCGGCAACGGCGAGATCGCAGGCCATATTCATTTCGTTCCCGCCGCCGACGGCCATGCCGTTAATCCGCGCGATCGTCGGTTTTCCCATGTTGCGGATGCTGTCGAGACAATCTTGAAAGAGCACCATGTATTTCCAAAACTGCTCGGGATGCTCGACGTAACGCTCGGCATACTCTTTTACATCGCCGCCGGTACAGAACGCTTTGCGGCCGGCACCGGTGAGCACGACGACGCCGACTTCGTCGTCCCACATCGCGCGGCGAAGCGCATCGCGCAGGCGTCCTAACGTCTCGGTGGTGTAGGCGTTATAGGCCTGCGGGCGATTGAACGTAATCGTCGCCACGCGATCGTCGACGGAGTAGAGGATATCTTCCTGTGCGGCGGTCGCATCGGTGGTCGCGGTCATCGGTAGTCTTCTCCTTTGGAAAGGGTATGCGCCCAAACGGGAGAGCGCTTTTCAAGGAATGCCGCTATGCCTTCGGCCCCGTCGCGGCTGGGCAAAAGTTCCTCGCGATAGGCGCGCATCGCCAGCGCAAGGTCATCGACGCGGATCGCGCGTTTGCAGGCGCGTACGGCGAGCGCCGAATAGCCGAGCAGCCGTTCGCAGAGTGCCTCGGTTGCAGCGGAGAGTTCTTCGGGTGCATGCACGCTGCCGACCAACCCCCACGCAAGCGCGCTCTGCGCGTCGATCTTGCGCCCGGTCAGGATCGCATCGAACGCGCGCTGCGCGCCGATCGCGCGCGGCAGCAGCGCGCACGCGATCGGCGGGATCGCCGCGAGTTGGACTTCGGGAAGCGAGAAGAACGCGCGCGTCGAGCATAGTGCGAGATCGGCGAGCAGCAGCAATTCGAAACCGCCGCCCATCGCCGGTGCGTTCGCCGCGCAGACGATCGCCGGAGCGGCGCCGAGAAAGGTGCGCGCCATCTCTTCGAAGGCGGCGAGCATCTCCGGTGCCTTCTCGGGGGTATGGTCGCCGACCTCAACGCCGGCGCAGAAGGCGCGCTCGCCGGCGGCCTCGATGCTGACGACGGTGCACTCCTC
>JAJXVC010000043.1 GCA_021782295.1 bacterium
GCACTTGCATCGCCCTCACCACAACCCGCATCGAGAATCTTTCCGCGAATCGCGAGACCGAATTCGACCAACGCATCGTAGAGCGAGGTTGAATAGGATAAGGGTCGCGCGAGGGCATCGTTCTCGACCGTCATTGCTCCGCTTCGCTCTCCTCTTCCGATTCGACGGCGCTGGGCTCTGATGTCGGCTCGGCATCTCCGGCGATGAGCGGTAGCGCGAGCTCGCGTGGGCGTTCGATCTCCACTTCTAAATCCGGCAGATCTTCAAGCGAGTTCAACCCGAATGACTCGAGGAAGAGCGGGGTCGTTTTATATTGCATCGGTCGGCCGACGACTTCTTTGCGCCCCGCTTCGCAGATCAGCGAGCGGTCGAGCAGCGTATTGACGACGCTATCGGAATTCACGCCGCGAATCGACTCGATCTCACCTTTTGTCACCGGCTGCATCTGCGCGACGATGGCTAACGTTTCAAGCGCCGGCGACGAGAGCGTCGTTTTCGGGGGAAGCAGATACTTCTCAACGACCTCACGCGCTACGGGCGCCGTGCCGAAGCGAAAACCTCCGGCGATGTTGCGCAAAACGATACCGCGCCCCTCGTATCGTTCGGCGATCTTCACGAGAGCGATATCGACCGCTTTTTCATCGGCATCGACAATTTTCGCTATGCGACGTTGGTCGAGCGCTTCGCCCGCGACGAAGAGCAACGCTTCGATCAAGGGTTCAATTCGTTCGGCAACGCTACTGAGCTCTTCGCGTTCGCTGGCGGCCTCGGCAAGTGCCTCGGCAATAACGGTATCGGTACTCATGCAGGTGTCGTTTGTCCGTGATGGAGGGCGATGGTGATATCTTCGAAGGCAGAGGGTTGTTCGATTCGGATTCGATTGCGACGCAACAATTCGAGGACGGCGAGAAAAGTGGCGATGACGATTTCACGCGTCATTCCGAGCTCGTTGCAGAGAGCAGAGAACGTCGTTTCGCCGCGTTCGCGCAGACTTCTGACGATGTAGTCCATTTGCGCCAAGAGGGATATTCTTTCGCGCGCTATGGTACGCTTCTCGGGCCTCGCGTTTTGCAGCATCGCGAGAAATGCGCGGGCAAGACGGTCGGCATCGATGCGATAGCGCTGTTCGAAGTTGCCGGTGGAATCGCCGCCTTCGCGATAAAACACTGCGCTTGCTTCGCCCTGCCGCAGACGGAGCGCATCGCCGAGCTCGCGATACTTCGAATAGGCGATCAGACGGCGGCGCAGCCGCTCTTCGACCTCCTCGGGCGACTCCTCACCGACCTCTGCAAGTTCGGTCGGGATCGCCGGGAGCAGCGAACGCGACTTTAAAAACACGAGGGTCGCGGCAATAACAAGATACTCGGCAGCAACCTCGACGTCGAGCGATTCCATCACGCGGACGTACGCCAGATACTGTTCGGCAACGCTGGAGAGCGACACGGTGGCGATATCGAGTTGCTGCTCTTTAATCAGTCCGAGCAACAAATCAAGCGGCCCGTCGAAGACGTCGAGCCGCACGAGGCATGGATCGGAACGCTCTGCGAGCGGGCTCTGGCTCAAGAGCTACGCTGCTCCATTGCCGACGCGAGCGCCGGTTCGAGTTCGAAGCTGCCGATGTGCTGCAGCGCCGATTCCAATGCGAGATCGATTAAACGCTTTTCGTTGACGTACTTGAGCATCTTCCGCGCCGCGGCGGCATCGAACCACCGCGCTTCATCGACCTCATGGTCGTGATTCTGGGGATCGCCGGAAAGGTAGCGCATGGAAAAAAACGTTACGCTCTTTTTGTGTTTCGCTTTGCCGACGTAGAACCAGTATGAAATTTCGTTGAGCCGCCCGAGGATCTCACCCCAGCAACCGGTCTCTTCGCGCACCTCGCGAATCGCCGCCTGTTCGTTCGATTCACGATGTTCGACATGTCCCTTCGGCAGCGTCCAGACCCGCGGCGACCCGCGTCCGATGAGCATCGCATCAAAGCCCGCGTCTCGACGACGAAGGAGAACCCCACCTGCGGAGACCTCATACTTGATGCGCATCGCTGCCCTCATTCTATGACGATTCGGGAGACTCATGAGGAGCCGCGGAACGGCCCCTTTCACCTCTCAGTATAGCCCCCGGCTCCAAGAAGCGCCTGCCAGGAGGCAGCCCCTCTTTTGCCAAAAACGCTCCTTCGGCGGCGTCGAGCCCCAGACGGAGAGGCCGTTCGCTCGTCTTGTTATACCCATAGGGGTAGGAGTATAATAGCGTCACGCCGTTAGGCAGGGAGGTATCCCCATGAACGCATCGAGCACCCCGAGTAGCGGGCTGCCAAGAATCGTCATTCTCGGTGCCGGATTCGCCGGCCACACTGCCGCACTTCATCTCTCGCGACTGGTTCGTTCCCAAGCGCATGTAACCGTCGTCGCGCCACACAATCGCTTCACGTGGTTTCCCAGCCTCATCTGGGTTGGAACGGGAACGATGTCCCCCGAGAAAGTGTGGTTCCCGCTCGCCACCGTCTACGAAAAGCTCGGCTTTGAATATGTTGACGGTCGCGCAGAGAGTATCCATCCCGACGAACGTTTCGTCGAGGTGCGTCGCGCGGACGGAAGCACCGATCGACTCACCTACGATTTCCTCATCAACGCCACCGGGCCGTACCTGAATTTTGAGGGCACTCCCGGCCTCGGACCAAAAGAAGGCAATACGCAGAGCGTCTGCTCCGTCGAACATGCGCTCGGCGCGAGGGATGCCTACCTCGAAAATGTCGCGCATATGAAAAAGGGAAACCGCCGTCGTTTTGTGGTCGGCGTCGGTCATCCCGGAGCGACCTGCCAAGGCGCCGCGTTCGAATACATCATGAACGTCGACGCCGATCTGCGCAGACGCGGCCTTCGCGATCGCGCGGAATTGATTTGGCTCTCGAACGAACCCGCCGCGGGTGATTTCGGCGTCGACGGAATCGAGGCGCGAATCGGCGGAAAGATCGTCACCGGATCGAGCGTCATCGACGAACTCTTCAAAGAACGCGGGATCACACCGATTCTCGCCGCCGGGGTGACCGGCGTCGGAAACGACGGGATCGCCTACGATCGCGTCGGGTACGAACCCGCGACCTTAGAGTACGATTTTGCGATGCTCATTCCGCAATTCCGCGGAATTCCGATGAAATACATCGCCGCCGATGGCAGCGAGATCACCGAAAAGATGACCGTTCCAAGCGGCTTTATGCGCGTCGACGCCGATTATACGGCCAAGGCGTACGACGCTTACAGCGCCGCCGATTGGCCCTCGATCTACCGGTCGCCGCTCTACGACAATCTCTATGCCGCGGGGATCGCGTTTGCGCCGCCGCATCCGCTCTCCAAGACACTGAAAACAGCGGCGGGAACAACGATCGTCGCGACACCTCCGCGCACCGGCATGGCTTCGGGAATTATGGGTCGTACGGTTGCGCTGAATATCGCCGAACAGGTTGCCGGGCACCCGGCAATCCATCACGAAAGCATGAGCGAGATGCCGGCGGCATGTATCGCGTCGATGGGGCATTCGATCTGGAACGGATCGGCGGCATCGATCGTGATGATGCCGGTCGCTCGGGATTACGAGCGATATCCCGAATACGGGCGCGACATCGACCTCTGCGAGCTCGATGTCGGCCTCTCAGGCGCGTGGACGAAACGTATGCTCCACGAAGCCTTTATGTGGAAACTACAAGCGAAGCCCGGATGGGCGATGATACCGGAGTGATAGAACCATGAATCCTTTTTTACGGAATTTTTGGCCCTACCAAATTTGGCGCTTCATTCGCATGAATGCCAAGATGTATTCGATCGCCAAACATCAACCGGACTGACGCCAACGAAGATCGGGTTGACGGGCCGCTCGCGTCTCGTCAATCCGACCGACCACGGTGCGAACGGGCGCAGCCATAATACTCTGCGGATCGCGCTTTGCCGTTTCGATGATTTCACGCAAGGCCTCGATGAAGATATCGAGCGTCTCTTTTGATTCGGTCTCCGTCGGTTCCATCATCAAGCACTCAGGAACGATGAGCGGGAAGTAGACCGTCGGAGCCATGTAACCGCGGTCGAGGAGGGCCTTTGCGATATCGAGCGCGCGGACGCCGGTCTCTTTCTTGAGATCTTGCGCCGATGCGACGAATTCGTGCCGGCAAATCTCCGGATACGGCGTTGAAAGAAACTCCGATACACCGACGCGGAGATAGTTGGCATTGAGCACGGCAAGCTGCGAAACCGATTTCAAACCTTCGGCGCCGTTCGCGTAGAGATAGCTCAACGCACGGACGGCGTGCGCAAAATTCGACCAGAACGAGCGCATCGGACCGATTGATTTGGGACGATTGAAATCGAGTTCGAAGCGCATTCCATCAGACGGCGCGCGACGCAGGCCGGTTTTGCCGTCAGGGATCGCACGCACGACAGGAGTCGGCAGAAAATCAACAAGATGCGCGGCGACTCCGAGTGGGCCGTGCCCCGCCCCACCTCCGCCGTGCGGAATCGTGAAGGTCTTGTGCGTGTTGAGATGCATGAGGTCGAAGCCCATATCGCCCGGGCGGACGTTGCCCATGATCGCGTTCGCGTTCGCTCCGTCGTAGTACATCAGGCCACCGACTCGATGCACCGCAGCGGCGATCTCGGCGATGTGATCTTCGAAGAGCCCCAACGTGTTCGGGTTGGTCATCATGCAGACGGCCGTATCGTCGCCGAGTACTTTTTCGATCTCTTCCAGGCTGACGCGGCCGCGCGCATCTGAAGGAATCGAGATCACTTTAAAGCCGCACATCGCCGCCGACGCCGGATTGGTTCCATGCGCCGTATCGGGAACGATCACTTTCGTGCGTTTGATCTCGCCGCGATCTTTGAAATATTTCTTCGCGACCAAAAGCGCGGCAAGCTCCGCATGCGCGCCCGCCGAGGGATTGAGGCTGAATGCGGCCATCCCGAAAACAGAACTCAAGCTCCGTTCGAGTTCGTACATCACGGCAAGCGAGCCCTGCGCGAGATCGTCGGGCGTGTATGGATGGAGATCGCTAAATCCCGGAAGGCTCGCCATCGCATCGTTCACGCGCGGGTTGTACTTCATCGTACAGCTACCTAATGGGTAAAAACCCAAGTCGATACCGAACGTACGCTGCGAAAGCTGCGTAAAGTGCCGTACTACGTCGAGTTCGCTGTTGTCGGGAAGCGGAAGCTCCGTTCGCAACAGTTCTTGCGGCAAAAAGTCCGCGTGCGGGCGCGAGCGTTCGACATATTCCGTCGCGCGGCCGGGCGCACCGGTCTCGAAGATGAGGGCGGGTGCAGAGCTATTAGCGGACGGCTGCGACATGAACGACCTCGCGAAGAGCGGCGGTGAGTTTTGCAATATCACCGGTGGAAGTAAGTTCGGTTGCGGTCATAAGGATCGAATCTGCATATTCGGGGTAGAAGCGACCGAGGTCGACGCCCCCGAGCACACCGTGTTTTTGCAACGCGGCAAGCACTTCAGCTCCATTTCCGACTCGAACGACGATTTCGTTGAAGAACGGTGCATCGAAGCGCAGGCTCACTCCCGGTACGCTGCTAACCGCGGTTGCCAGTTCACGCGAGCGTTCGAGGTTCAGCCCCGCAACATCGCGCAGGCCGCTTGCGCCCATAAGCGCGAGATAGATCGTCGCAATCAACGCACAGTGCGCTTGATTCGTGCAGATATTCGAGGTCGCTTTTTCGCGCCGGATATGTTGCTCGCGCGCTTGGAGCGTGAGGGTATACGCCACTTGACCGCGATTGTCGAGGCTCCGACCGACGAGTCGGCCCGGAATGCGACGCATATGCTCGGCGGTCGACGCGATGAAGCCGACGTACGGACCGCCGTACGCGAGCGCAACGCCGAATGACTGCGCCTCACCGACGACGATCTGGGCGCCCCATTGTGCCGGCGAGCGCAACGCTCCCAGCGAGATCGCTTCGGAGATCACCGCGATCGGAACGGTGCCGCTCGACTCGATCGAAGCGCGCAGTTGCGGATCGATTTCGTCGATGACGCCGAAGAAGTTCGGGCTCTGCAGCACGACCGCCGCATAGCTTTTCGCCTCGATCGCCGCGCGAACGGAGGCGCCGTCGGTGCGCCCATCGGCGCCGACGGCAATCTCGTCGATCTCGACATCGAGCCCACCGCAGTAGGTGTGGAGCACGGCGCGATAGCGCGGGTCGACCGCGCGCGAAACTAACAGCCGCTTCCGACCCGTCGCGTTGATCGCCATGATCGAGCCTTCGGCAAGTGCGGTCGCACCGTCGTAGACCGAGGCGTTCGCGATCTCCATGCCGGTGAGCAAGCAGATATAACTCTGCCACTCATAGATTGCCTGAAGGTATCCTTGCGAAACCTCGGCCTGGTACGGCGTGTAGGCGGTGAGAAACTCGCCGCGCATCGCCAGCGCCGCGATCGCCGGAGGTGCGTAGTGGCGATATGCACCGGCGCCGAGGAACGAGGCATAATCGTCGGCCCCGTTCCGCGCGGCCAAAGCCTTCATGCGCCGTTCGATTTGGTATTCGGGCATCGCCGGAACGACGTCGAGCGGAGCCTTCGGAGCGATATCCGGGGAAACCGCCAGCAATTCTTCGAGCGATCCGACGCCGATGCGTTCGAGCATCTGCGAGATCTCTTGCGGCGTATGCGGGGTGTAGGCGCCCATCAGTCGTGCGCGATATCGGCGTAGGCGGCGGCGTCGAGCAACTGCTGTGTCTGTGCCTTGTCGCTGAGTTTGATTTTAATGAGCCAGCCCGAGCCGTAGGGATCGTTATTGAGCGCGGCCGGATCGCCGTCAACAGCCGTGTTGACCTCGACGATCTCTCCGCCGAGCGGCGTGTAGAGATCGGAGACCGTCTTCACCGATTCGATGACGCCGACGTTCGAAAATTGTTCGACCACGGCTCCGACTTTCGGAAGTTCGACGAAGGTGATATCGCCGAGCGAGCCCTGCGCGAAATCGGTAATCCCGATCGTCGCGATCTCACCGTTCACTTTTGCCCATTCGTGTTCTTTGCTATAGAGCAGGTCGCTTGGAATATTCACCGGTCTCCCTTTCGTTCGGTTTTTTGGCGTTTATAAAACGGCATCGGTACCACCGCGGCATCGTGGCGCTCGCCGCGCACTTCGACCTGGAGGTTCGTGCCGATGGTTGCTGCGTCTTTTTCGACGAGCGCGGTCGCGATATTGGCGTTCCCGACCGCAGGAGCGATCGAGCCGCTGCGAATCTCTCCGACGCGCTTCTCCCCGGAAAAGACCGGATAGCCTTCGCGCGCACCGACGCGCCCGGCCATCTTCAATCCGACGATACGCTGGAAGCGATCCTCTTCGAGTTGTTTCGCGAGCGCCCCCTTACCCGTAAATTCCGGCTTCGAGAGCTTTAACGCCCAGGTAAGGCCGGCCTGAACGGGGGTGATCTCTTCGGTCATTTCGTGGCCGTAGAGCGGCATGCCGGCTTCGAGGCGCAGCACGTCGCGCGCGCCGAGACCGCACGGGATGAGCCCCTCTCCTGCATGTGCGGCGAGCAATGCGCGCCAGATTGCCGACGCGCGGTCGCCGGGCAAAAAGAGTTCGAAGCCATCCTCGCCGGTATATCCGGTGCGCGCGAGCGTCACCGGTACGCCGTCGACCTTCGCCTCGGCGCAGAAATAGTATTTGACCGCCGCGAGATCGATGTCGACATGTTTTTGCAACATGGCGACTGCCGACGGGCCCTGGATCGCGATCAGCGCGGCGTCGCCGTGGAGGCTGCGCAGCCGCACGTCGCCGCTGCGGTGCGCATTGAGATGCGCCCACATTTTATCGGCGTTACCCGCATTGACGACGAGCAACCAGCGGTCGGGAAGGCGATAGAAAATCACATCGTCGTGCGCGCCGCCGTCGGCATTGCAGAAAATATTATAACGCGCTTGGAACGGTTTCATCGTCGCAACTTCGTTGATGGTCAGCCCATCGGCCCACGCCGCGACGTCATTTCCCTCGAGGATGAATTGCCCCATATGCGAGAGGTCGAAGAGGCCGGCACGATGCCGAACGGCGTCGTGCTCTTTGAGAATACCCGAGTACTGAACCGGCATGCTGAAACCGCCGAATGGAACCATGCGTGCATGCAGAGCCACGTGCTCTTCATAGAGCGCGGTCCGCCGTTCCGAGGTCATGCCTTTTGTTTCTCCTTAGGATCGGTGTTGAGGAAATTGAGTGTCGCATGGGCCACGACCGACTCGCCGCTCCGGACGAAAACCTCGCCGTAACAGATACGCCGACCGGCGCGAATCACGCTCGCCTCGGCGATGAGATCGTGCGGAGCAAGCGCCGGAGCGAGAAAGTTACATTGCAGCGAAACGGTCGTCGTGTTTTGCTCTCGCCCGTAGATCGAAGCGAGTGCTACGTAAAATGCGGTGTCGCAGAGGGAGACGATCGCACCGCCGTGCACTGCACCGGTGCCGTTGGTCACCTCTTCGCGAAACGGCATACGCAGCACCGCGCGCCCACGCTCGACCGAGTCGAGCTTGAGCCCGAGAACCGCGACGAAGCGCGACTTTTCCTTCTCCCACGAATGGAAGTGGTAGCGCGACGACTCACTGGACACGGGCGCAGTGTACTCCCAGCGCGGCTCCTCCGCTACGGCTTTTGTGCCCCGCCCAACGCCGCCATCGCTTCTTCATAGGCCCCGCGGAAGTTAAACGCACCTCCATGCAGCCATTGCGCGCCGTCGACGGCGAGCGTTGCGCCGCTGATCCACTGCGCTTCATCGCCGCAGAGCCAAAGCGCGGCGCGCGAGATATCCGCGGGCTCTCCGAGGCGCCCGAGAGGCACCGCCTTGCGGGCACGCTCTTCGATATCGGCGACGCTCCAAAGGTTCTTATCGGTTCCCTCGGTGTGAATCGGTCCCGGCGCAATGCAGTTGGCGCGAATGCCGTAACGCCCCCACTCCGAGGCGAGCGTTCTCGTCATCGCTAAAACACCTGCCTTCGCGCTCGCGGAATGAATCGCACCGGGTTCTCCGCTCCAGGCATACGCTGCAATAATATTGAGAATGCTTCCCTTCGAGGCTTTGAGCATATCGAAGGCGAGACGCGTGCAGTTGAACGTCCCGAGCAAAACGATGTCGACGACCGATTTAAAGCCGTTCGGCGAGAGTTGCTCGGCCGGCGCAATAAAATTCCCGGCCGCGTTGTTGACCAGTACGTCGATCCGTCCGGCGCGTTCGGCGATCTCCTTCATCACCGCTTCGATGCGCGCAACATCGCGCACGTCGGCAGCGAGCCCAAAGGCGCGGCCGCCGGCCGCCTCGATCGTCTTGACGACGTCATCGAGCTTCTCTTGGCGACGCCCGATCACGCAAACGTGCGCGCCTTCGCGCGCAAACGATTCAGCCATATCTCGCCCGAGGCCGCTGCCGCCCCCGGTAATGACCGCAACTTTGCCCTCATAACGAAGCCGGCTCATGAAAACGTCTCTCCTTGCGCGGCGAGCATCCGCCGCAGATAGAGTGGGAGCGAGAATAGACGACGGTGCGTCTGTTCATCGTAGAAAAAACTCTCGCCGCTCAGTTGCGCGCAATATGCGGCGATCTGTTTCGCGTCGAGTGCGGCGAGATCGACGCGATCGCTGCACGCCAAAAACGCCCACTCGGTATCGAACGCCGGCACGTGGTGCGAAAAGCTCGTTACATGTCGGTAGTGGCGGCGCAGCGTGCGCGCCATCTTCGCATGCAACGACGCGTTGTGAAAGGCACTCGTGCTCGCTTGCAGCACGTAGATCCCGCCTTCGAGCAGGCGGGCCTTGATCGATGCGAAGACCTTTTCGTTGAAGAGAATGTTGCTTGGGCTATCTTCGAGCGGCTCGGTGAGATCGGAGATGATGACGCCGAAGCGTTCTTTGCTCTCCTGCATGAAGGCGAGCGCATCGCCGACGATCACGCGCGAACGCGGATTTTCGAACGCCCCATCGGCCCACTCCGGTAAATATTTTTTCGAGAGTTCGACGACGAGACCGTCGATATCGACCATCGTGACGCGCTCGACGTCGGGGCAACGCAGAACCTCGCGCAACGTTGCGCCTTCCCCGCCACCGAGAATGAGTACCTCGCGGCGATCGGTCGCCGCGGCGAGCGCCGGGTGAACCAGCGCCTCATGATAGATTTTCTCGTCGCCCTGCGAGCTCTGCGTATCGCCGTCGAGCACCAACATCTTGCCGAAGACGGGCGTTTCGAGTACGGCGATCTGCTGAAACGCCGATTCCCCGGAATAGAAAAGTTTTGAAACGGCATGCTGGTGCAGTTCGGTCGGCGCAAATTCCTCGACGTACCAGTTCCAACGATCGGTCTTGGGCATAGCGGCGCGGGTTCGCTTCGCGCGCCCTCACCCCTCGGAGGAAAAGAAAGACCCTCGCCGTGAGGCGAGGGTACACGAAAGCGTTCGGGCGAGCGGCGCGGCTCGCGGATCGCCTACGCCGAGAGCGAGACCGCCTCGTGGTCGCGGGTGACGACGTGCGTGAACTGCGCGGCGCCGGATTGCAGGATGCCCCGCTTCACCTCGGTCGTCAGCATCGAAGCGGCACCGAGAACGCGGGCGGCATGCTCGCAGGCGAGCCAGGGATCGGTATGGTCGCCGCACGTGTAAAAATCCATCGCGGCATAACCGAGCTCCGGCCACGTATGAATCGAAATGTGCGACTCGGCGAGTACGACGACCCCCGAGACTCCCTGAGGCTGAAATCTATGAAAGGCGACCTCCATGACGGTCGCTCGTGAAGCATTCGCCGCACCGATCATCATCTCGCGGACGGCGTCGACATCGGTCAATATACCGAAATCACACCCAGATAGTTCGCACACGATGTGCGTCCCAAGTGCCTTCAATTTCTGCGCGTCTCCTACGATTTCTCTGGGGGAATCCCACCTCCGGACTTCGTCGGCTGGCGTCTGTA
>JAJXVC010000044.1 GCA_021782295.1 bacterium
GCACCATAACGATCTAAGCCCTCTTTGCCTGCAGCAACGACCGCGGGCTCGTCGGAGAGCCCGAGATAATTATTGGATGAAAGAACGATAACGTCGCCGG
The DNA here is from genome assembly GCA_021782295.1 of bacterium. Next base: position 101 of record JAJXVC010000044.1, read on the forward strand.
CCTCTTCCATGTGTACGCTCGGTGCCATCGGCGAGGTAATGTGGCGCAGGTGCTTGTAGGTGCCGGCGGCCTTCAGCGCATCGAGTTCTTTCTGTAGCGCAGCATCGAATGCGGCGTTCATTTCTTCCCTCCGGTGAGATCGAGGACGATTTTTGCGGCTTCGCCGCTATGCATGAGTTCAAAGGCGCGGTCGTACTCTTCAAACGGCAACACGTGGGTGATAATGGGGCGAAGGTCGACGCGCCCGCTCTTCACCAGCGCTTGCGTTTGAAACCATGTCTCAAACATCCGCCGACCATTGATTCCCAATACGGTCAGGCCTTTGAAGATAATACGCTCCGCAAGATTGATATTGATGCTGTCGGAGGGAATGCCGAGGAGCGCGGCGCGCCCGCCGTTGCGAACCATTTGCAGGCCCATATCGATCGCCGCGATGCTTCCCGACATTTCGAGCAGGACGTCGACGCCGTTCCCACCGGTGCGCGTCTTCATCTCCTCAACCAACCCGCTGCTGCGCGAATCGAAGACTGCGTCGGCCCCAAGGCGTTTGGCGAGCTCGAGTTTGGCGGGGTTGACGTCGAAGGCGTAGACGCTCGCAGCGCCCGCCGCGCGCGCGACCGGAATCGCCATCAGTCCGATCGAGCCGACACCGGTAATCGCAACGCTCTTGGTACTCACATCCGCCGCCATCACGGTATGCACCGCGTTTCCGAGCGGATCGAAGACCGCAGCGAACTCATCGGGAATCGCCGGGTCGAGCGGCCACACGTTGTATTCGGGCATCGAAATATATTCTGCAAAGGCACCGTCTCGGTCGACGCCGATAATTTTTACGCGCTCGCAGATATGGGCATCGCCGATCCGACAGAGGAAGCAGGTAAGGTCGGCGATGTGTCCCTCGGCGCTTACGCGGTCGCCGACTGCAACCGCACGAACCGCCGCCCCGACCGCTGCGACGCGACCCATGAATTCGTGCCCGACGGTGACCGGCGGCACGATACGGTTCTGCGCCCACGCATCCCAGTGATAGATGTGCGCGTCGGTCCCGCAGACCCCCGCTTTCTCCACACGAATGAGGACGTCGGTCGGTCCGATCGACGGAATGGGAAGCTCTTCGAGCGTAAAGCCCGGGCCGGCGGCGTTTTTGCGGAGCGCATGCATGCTGTTTTTCATCTCTGGGCCCCGGTATTCGCGCCGATCTATCCGCTACCTCGACGGGGACAAAAAGAGGGGCCCGCGTCGCCGCGAACCCCTCCCTTTTCTCGTATCGGCCGACGACTAGAAGTCGTATTCGACCTGTACGCGATTGTACTTGAAGAGCGGCAGGCCGCCGAACTGCTCCGTACGCTCGCCGTAGCGATCGCGCACGAGCCAGCCGTGGTAGGCACCCTTGCCGACCTTGTTGATGAAGTAGAACGCGTCGAGATCGGTCTCTTGCGTTGGTGCAAGCCCAACGGCGCTGGTACCGTCACGATAGAACGCCCGCGAAAGGATCGCATGGAAGTGCTTGTTCGTCGAGTTGAACATGAGCGCGAATTTCACGCCCTGCCCGTAGGTACGACGATCGACCATACCCTGCGTCATCGAGGTGGTGAAGAACGGATCGGTGGCATACGAGTCGGTATACGGCGATGCGAAACCACCGTAGTAGATCGTCGTGGTGCCGGCCGCGCCGTTGCTCACGCAGTTGTAGCCGTTTCCGGCGAGGAGGTAGGGAACGTTCGTTGCAGCCGACGTACCGGCACCAACGAGCCCGTGAGCGGCACTACAGCTGACGCCCGCGGGAAGAACGACGGTATCGCTCTTTGCCGGAACGTTGTTGTAGCCGACGGTGAAGTCGACATTCTTCGTTAACGAGAGGCCGGCCTGAAGGCCGTATCCCGTCGCGCGAATCTTGCCGATCAGCGCGCTTCCGGTATCCTGTTCGCTACCCGCTTGCAGGGCAACGAAGGGTTTGTACTTCTTCATGAAGCCCGGGATGCTGTACTTCGCATCGAACCACGTCAGCGTCGCGATGTTGTTGAAGCCGTAGTAGTAGAGATCCGCCGCGAGTCCTTTTGCGGCGTAGCCGACCTTGGCGTAGCCGAAGCCGCTGTTGGTCATGGCGTTATTCTTGCCGTTCGGATTGTAGATATTCGGTTCTGAACCCAACGACGGAGCATCGACGTAGTAGCCGGTGAGCAACGTGGAGTTGCCGAACGCCGACTGCGCGCGACCCTCGAACTTCGAGAACACGGCGCCCTCGAGGTTCCAGTTCTTGTTGAGTTTGTAGGTAACGTCGCCGCCCTGAAACGCAACCGGCTTCAGACGTGAATCCGAGCTGTTCGCCCACGGCGAATTGAAGACTTGGTTACCGAGCTTTGCGCCGAATCCATGCCCCTGATATTTGACGTACGCTTCGTAGAGCGTGCTCATCTGGAAATCGGGGAGCGTGTTGTCCGCGGCGATTCCCGGCGGTGCCGGGAGGCACGCGTTGCCGGGTGAGGGCTGGTAATTCGCGGCGAGCGAACAGTTGCCGTTGAGCGGATTGGCGTAAAAATACGTTGCTCCCAACGAGAAACCGCCGCCGGCGTTGTACTTGCCATGCAAGCTGATGCCGGTGTTCCAAGCCTCTTGATTCGGCCCTTTCTGCCCCGCACTCGCGTTCTGTCGTGTGAAATAATAGCTACGAACGTAGCCTTTGTACGAAAAGCGGCTGGCGGGCTTCTTGGATGCGCTCTCTTGGGCGACGATCGTCTTCTTTGTCGGTGTGTCCTGCGTTGCCGCCGACGCGAAAGAAGCCGTCACTACGAGAAGCATCGCAAGGGCCGCGCCGAAGCGCTGAATCATCTTCATGAAAAATCCCCTGTGATTGGTGTATTTAAGGATCCGGCTCCGAGTCTATCCCGACAACGTTAAGGGCACCTTAACTGAGCGCTCCCTCGGTCGACGGAACGTACTTCATGGAAGACAGCTCGCTGGTCTTGCTAACCGTAACGACCGGTGATGTAATCCTCGGTTCGCTTATCCTTCGGTTTCGTGAAGATGTCCGAAGTGGTGCCGCTCTCGATAAGTTCGCCTGAAAGAAAGAAGGTCGTATGATCGCTGATGCGAGCGGCCTGCTGCATGGAATGCGTGACGATCACGACGGTATACTCACGTTTGAGATCCTCGATGAGATCTTCGATTTTACTCGTCGCAATCGGGTCGAGCGCAGAGGCGGGCTCGTCCATGAGAATCACCTCCGGATCGACCGCCAGGCAGCGGGCGATGCACAGGCGCTGTTGCTGCCCGCCGGAGAGTTGGAGCGCCGGGCGGTCGAGGCGATCCTTCACCTCGTCCCAGAGCGCGGCGCTGCGCAGCGAACGTTCGGCGATCTCCAGCAGATGCTCGCGCCGTTTCTCGCCGTGAATGCGTGGGCCGTAGACGACGTTTTCGAAGACCGTTTTCGGGAATGGGTTCGGGCGCTGAAAAACCATGCCGATGCGATGGCGAATGGAGACCGGGTCGACCTCCGATGCGTAAATATTCTCGCCGTCGAGCAAAACCGCGCCTTCGACGCGAGCTCCGGGCGTCAGATCGTGCATCCGATTGAGCGCGCGCAAAAACGTCGATTTCCCGCATCCCGACGGGCCGATCAGCGCCATGACGCAATGCTCGGCGACCCCGAGCGAGGCCTTTTTCATGGCATGGAACTGCCCGTAAAATACATCTACGTTTTGAACGATCAACTTCTCTGCGCGCTCTTCGCGCGCGTCGACCGGCGACATCGTCGGAATCATATGCTCTCCTGCTGTCCTTCTCTATGCGACACGACGCCCCGAAATTCCGCGTTACGATTCCATGAAAGGGCGCGCTTGCCTATTCGCGCGCGATGCGGAGGATCGGGAGGCGCACGACAAAGGTCGCGCCGTGCCCCAGCATCGACTCGGCGGCGATGCTTCCACGATGCGCCTCCACGATTCCCTTAACAATCGCGAGCCCGAGCCCGGCGCCGCCGTGCTCGCCCTCTCGCGCGCGCGAGGGATCGCCGACATAAAAGCGTTCGAAGATATGTGGAAGGCTGCGATAGGGGATCCCATCCCCGCTGTCGCGTACGCGCAACAATGCCTCGGAACCCTCTGCGTCGATCTCGACGGCGACCTCGCCGCCGGGCGGCGTATGTCGCAACGCGTTATCGATGAGGTTGACGAAGACTTGGGCGAGCCGGTCGGGATCGGCCTCCAAGCGCACCGGCCGCACGGCCTTCACTTCGAGGTTGACGCCCTTCCCCAGCGCAGCAGGCTCGAAACTTGACGCAATCGAGCGCGCAAGCTGTTCGATATCGACCTCGCGTAACCGCAGGCGAATATGCCCCGACTCGGTACTTGCCTGCTCGAGAAAACGCGCGACCAACTCGGTGAGACGGTCGACCTGCGCGAGTGCCTGCGGCAGAAAGAGCGCACTCGCCTCGGCATCTCCTGAATCGAGAACGGTCTCGATCATCAAACGAATCGATGAGAGCGGCGTTCGCAATTCATGCGAAACATTACTAAGAAACTCGGTTCGCGCTCGCTCCAGCCGCGCGACCTCCGTACGATCGATCGCGACGAGCACGACACCACGCGGCCCGCGAGCGTCCGGCGGGAGCGGGGTTGCGGAGATCGCGAAGGTGCGCTGACGCCCCGGCTCGCCGAGTTGCAATGTTTCAAAAGATGCTTCACCCTTGAGGGCATCGAGCGTGCGCCGTTCGATCGCAACGTTAGGAATCGCGCGTAAGATATGCTCGCCGACCGCGCCTTTGCGGTCGAACCGAAATATTCTCGCCGATGACCGGTTCGCAAAAGCGATATGCAATTGTTCGTCGACGAGGACGACGCCCAGCGGCAGTCGATTGAGGACGCGGCGAAGATCGCGCAAGAGCGGAGCGCGTTCGGAGGCTTGGCCTTCGACGGCCGGCGCGACGAGTTCGCGGTGGGAGTGTTGCACGCTGCGAAACCACCAGCCCACCCCGACGCCCACAACAAGAGCGATCGCCGCAGCGACCGCGGCGACCAACATCTCGCGCTACCCGCGGAACATATAGCCGCGGCTGCGGACGGTAATGATGTGGCGCGGATTGCGCGAATCGACTTCGATTTTTTCGCGCAGCCAGCGTACGTGAACGCTGATCGTTTGATGTTCGCCGTCGAAGTCGTATCCCCAAACTTTATCCAATAATGTTTGCCGCGTAACGACGCGTCCGTGATTTTCCATCAGAAGCCGCAACAGACTGAATTCTTTGGGCGCAAGCGCGACATCTTCTCCTCGCACGACCAGCCGTTGCCGCGACGGATCGAGCGTGATTTCGCCGAGCGTCAGGGTTTCGTCGGGGCCGATGACCAATGGGCCGCCGCGCCGCAAGCGCGCTTTGACGCGTGCAAGAAATTCGTGCAGGGCGAAGGGTTTGGTGACGTAATCATCGGCACCGAGTTCGAGCGCGAGGACCTTATCGATCTCTTGATCCTTCGCGGTGAGCATGATGATCGGTACCGTCGAAAATTTGCGGATCTCCTTGCACGCCTCAACCCCGTCGAGTACCGGCAGCATGATATCGAGCACGACCAGATCGGGCTCCTCACGTTGGGCCAGAGAAACGGCCGTGCGCCCGTCACCGGCGGTCACGACGCGATAGCCGCTACGCTCTAAATTAAAGCGTAGCGTTTGCAGGATCGCCGATTCGTCGTCGACGACGAGAATTTTTTTGTCGAAGTCGGCTTGCTTCGTGAATGTCCGTTGCATCATCGAGGTTCCTGCGCTCCATAGAGCTTTGCAATGGCCGTATAGTCGCGCCGGCCGTCGGTCTTGGATTGTAGCGTATAGAGTTGGTGGGCAAGCGCTGCTTGCGGCATCGGGTGCCCCATGACACGCGCCGCGTCGAGTGCCGCCGCGAGATCTTTGCGTAATAAATCCATCGCGAACCCTCCATCGAATCCGGCCCCCAACCACGTCTTGGGAATCCATTGTTCGAGTACGTAATTCGAGGCGGTCGCACTTTTGAGCACCTCGCGCACCGCGTCGATATCGGCCCCGGCCTTTTGTGCGAACATCAGCGCTTCGGCGTTCGCGATCATAATGCTGCCAATCGCGATTTGGTTCACCAGTTTTACCGTCTCGCCCATGCCGACCGGGCCAAGATGGTGCGGCGTTCCCATCGCCTCGAGGACGGCGCGGACGCGTGCGAAGGCTTCATCGCTCCCGCCGACCATAATCGTCAACGTTCCGCTCTGCGCGCGCATCGGCCCGCCGCTCACGGGCGCATCGACGAAGCCGACACCGCGTTGCGCGAGTCGCTCCGCGAAGCGGCGCGAGGCGACCGGCGATATCGTCGACATGTCGACGACGATACTCCCTTCGCGCAGCCCATCGGCGACGCCGTGCTCGGCAAAGAGTGCTTCTTCAACCTGCGGTGCATCGGGGACGCAAAGCACGACGATCTCGCTCTCGGCCGCCACCTCGCTTGGGTGTACGACCGCCCGCGCACCGAGTGCGGCAAGCCGTTCGAGCGGGGCGCGGTTCCGGTGCGCCGCGGCGACAACGGGGAAACCCGCGCGCAGCAAGGCATGCGCCATCGGCTCGCCCATAGCGCCGAGACCGATAAAACCTACGATTGTGGGGGATGACATCGCACCAGGCGTTTATCGCTTCCGGCGCGCCCTTCCTCGTCCCACCCCCCGCATAGGGGCGGGGCTCCAGCCGGACGAAGCCCCGGCCCCATGCCTACACCGATTCGTCGTCCCACCTTCGACGACATGAACCTCTCCACGGGCAAACGTGCCCGTCTCCATCGGCTGATGTACGAACACGGGCCCGCAAACGGCACGCTGATGATCCTGCCGATCGACCAGGGACTCGAGCACGGCCCGATCGACTTCTTCGATAACCCGGATTCGCTCGATACCGATTGGATCTATCGCCTCGCCGTCGAAGGGCGATTCTCGGGCATCGCGCTGCATGTCGGCCTTGCCGAAAAGTACCACCGTCACTATGCCGGGCGCGTTCCGCTCGTACTGAAAGTGAACGGGAAGACCAATCTTCCCCCCGACGACGAGGCGTTTTCGACGCTGACCTCCGGTGTCGAGGACGCGGTGCGCCTCGGTGCCGATGCGGTCGGCTACACGCTCTACGTCGGCAGCCCCTCGCAAGATGTCGATATCGCGCAATGTAACGAAGTGCGTCGCGAGTGCGAACGATACGGCATGCCGTTGATCGTATGGTCCTACCCACGCGGAAGCGCGGTGAAGGCAAAGGGCGGCGTCGATTCACTCTATGCAATCGATTATGCCGCACGCGTCGCCTGCGAGGTCGGAGCGGATATCGTGAAGCTCAACGAACCCAAATGGGAGCCTGAAGCCGCGGCAAAATCACCGAAGCCGTACAACTCGTTGACCTTTGACGATCTTGAAGGGCTTCGTCGCGTCGTCCGCTCCGCCGGCCGCACCTTGGTGCTCGTGTCGGGCGGCAGCAAAATGGGCGATGAAGCGACGATCCACAAAGCCCAGATTGCGATGGAGGCCGGTTGCGTCGGCCTGATCTTCGGGCGCAATATGTGGCAGCGGCCCTGGGAGAGCGCGCTCTCGATGGCCGGCCGCATGCACGAACTCATGAAGGGCTATGCCCAGTAGCGCTTGCTCGCTAGCGAAACTTGCAATCGAGCGCGAATAGTTAAGGATGTATAATGCCAGAAACGACGACCGAACTCGCCGACCGCGTCAACGCGGCGCTCGATAAAGTACGACCGGGAATCGCCGCCGACGGCGGCGAGGTCTGGCTCGTTCGAATCGAGGGTTCGGTCGCGTTCGTGCAGATGCTCGGCGCGTGCGGCGGCTGCCCGGCCTCGCACTTCACCCTCAAAGGAGCGATCGAAGCGATCGTTACCGCCGAAGTCCCCGAGATCACCGAAGTCGTGCAGGTCTAACAAGCACGACTTCTTTCTGTTGCTACGTCCAACCCGAGTTGGTAACTGATAGAAACGAAGGAGAACGAATGATCCGTCGAACGATGACGGCGCTTGCGGCAGCGGCAATGATAACGCTTGCACCGCATATCGGCGCCGCAGCGACTGTGCAGTTGGTTCCCTCGCTTGCGACGGCGAGTAATCCGGAAACGCTGCTGCTCGATGCCCGCGAAGCACCGCGAGGCATCATGATCGCCCACCTCCATATTCCCGCCCGTCCCGGTACGTTCACGATCGTCTATCCGAAGTGGATCCCCGGCGAACACGGGCCCACGGGACCGATCGGCGATCTCGATATGCTATCGGTTCGCGTCAACGGGAAGAAGGTTCCGTGGCGCCGCGACCTCGTCAACATGTATGCGTTCCATATCGCCGTCCCCGCAGGCGCAAATGCCGTCGACGTCACCTTCCGCGAGATCCTCAATTCTCCGGGCGACGTCATGGGAACGAGTAAGCTCGCCGTCGTTAATTGGAACCGCGACCTTCTCTATCAGAACAACACCAATAACCGCGATGTTATCGTAAAATCGTCGATCATTCTCCCGCAGGGCTGGCATTACGGCAGTTCGATGCCGGTTGCATCGCGTTCGGGACAGCAGATTGATTTCAAACCGGTAACGTTGGCATTCCTCGTCGATACGCCGCTGGACATGGGACAATACGTTCGCAAGATCGTCCTCTGGCAGCACGGCACGGCCAAACAGGTGCTCGATGCATTCGCCGACCATCCCGAAGATCTCGATTTTTCGAATAAACTCATCAAAGAATACAAACGGATGACGCCGCAAGCGCTCGCGCTCTACGGCGCGCGCCACTGGTACGTTTACCATTCGTTGCTCACCCTGAGCAATAAAATCGGTTTCCAGGGGATCGAGCACCATCAATCGAGCGACGACCGCGCTCCCGAAGACTTCATGACCAACCCCATGGAGCAATTTGCAGCCGGCGATTTGCTCACGCACGAATTTTCTCATTCGTGGAACGGGAAATATCGTCGCCCGTTCGATCTCTACCAGCCGAACTTCCAGATTCCCGAGCGCACCGAATTGCTCTGGGTCTACGAGGGAATGAACCAGTACCTCGGCGACCTGCTTTCGTTCCGAATGGGCATTCGCAAAACATCGGAGTACCCGGAATATCTGGCCAGCATCTATGCGAGCATGGCGAACGAACCCGGGCGCGACTACCGCCCGATCATCGATCTCACCACCTCCGCTCCCTATCTCTATCAGTCGTACGGTGACTACACGTCGTTGCGCCGCACGGCCGGTGATTTCTATACCGAGGGTGAGTTACTCTGGCTCGATGTCGATTCGATTATCCGTGAGAAATCACACGGAACGAAGTCGCTCGACACCTTCCTTCACCTCTACGCCGGGCCACCGAACACCGGCCCGATCACGAAGCTCTACAACCGCGCGCAGATCGAAGCACTGCTCGGGAAGGTGGTGCCCTATAACTGGCATGCCTTCTTCCAAAAATACGTTTACTCCGTATCCGCGCAGCCTCCCGATGCCCTCGCGCGCACGGGTTTCAAACTCGTCTACACCGCAACGCCGAACAAATTCACCCAAGCGAACGAAACCCTCCGTCATTACATCGACGCATGGTATTCGCTCGGCCTCCGCCTGGCGATGAACGGCGGCATCGGTGACGTGCGTCGCGGATCGCCTGCGTGGAGCGCCATGCTCTCCCCGCACGAAAAGATCGTCGCCGTTAACGGCCGTGCCTTCTCCGGCAAGGTTCTTACCCGCGCCCTCGTTCGTGCAGAGACGAGCAAAAAGCCGATCTCCTTACTGGTGGAATCGGATGGTTACTTCAATTCGGTGAACGTCAACTATGCCGGCGGCCCGCGCTATCCGCACCTCGTGCGCATCAAGGGCGTTCCGAACATGCTCGCCAAAATCATGGCGCGCAAAAAATAGAATGACTCGACGGAGGATACTCCGAGCCTCAGGGCTCGCGTTGCTCCTCCTTCTCGCGTGGCTGGGCTCCGGTTCTATCGGGGCCCAGCGCGCGTGTGCGCACGACCCGCGCTTTGCATGCTCGCCGCGCAACGCCGCGCACGCGGTTCGCATCAACGACCCGACGAAATCGTGGGCCTTTTACGGCCGGCTCCGACCGCGGCAGAACGACGAGTATCGCTTCCGGCTCGAACGCGCTGCGACGGTGCCGTGGAACCTTCTCGTGGAAAAGAGCGACGCCGGAAATTCGGCACGCCCCGTCGCTACGCTGACCGATGCCGCGGGCACGACGATTGCGCGAGCGATGCTCGCGCATGCGCAATCGTTCTACGAACCGTTTTCGGGAATCAATTATCTCTCATCGCCGCCGGTGAATCTGCATCTTGCGGCGGGCAGCTATCGCATCGACGTCGCGATGCAGGGCCCCGGCTCGGCGCAGCGCTACGTGCTGGCGATCGGCGCGAAGGAACGTTTTGGGCTCTGGGAGATTCCGTACGTGCTCGGTGCCATCTACCGTATTAAGACGCGCGGCTGGTAGCCTCTCCCGCGCACCGATCGCAGTACCATGCGACCGCGCCTTCAAATTTTGCCGGAGTCATATGTTCGCGCACGTTGCGCTTGCCGCATTTCGCGCAGGCAAAGCTCTGCCCCAAGGGCGGAACGATCGAGCCTTCACCGCGCTTGGCCACGTAGGCAACCAGATAAATAATCAACCCGAGCGTCAACGGCGCGAAGGCCATGAAGAGCCCTAACTGCGCGCCTGAAAGGGTGGCTCCTATCGTCATAACGAGCCTTTTCTTTCGCACGTATGCGCGAAAGTTCC
>JAJXVC010000045.1 GCA_021782295.1 bacterium
ACGACGGCGTTCGGTCTCGACGACCGCGAATTTCTCGGCGACGGCGTCATTACCGGCCACGCAACGATCGCCGGGCGCCCCGTCTTCCTCTTCTCGCAGGATTTCAGCGTCCTCGGCGGATCGCTCGGCGAAGCCTTCGCCGAAAAAATTTGCAAAGTGATGGACCTCGCCGTCCGTACCGGCGCGCCGATGATCGGCATCAACGATTCCGGCGGCGCGCGCATCCAGGAGGGCGTCGTTTCGCTCGGCGGTTATGCGGAAATTTTCTGGCGGAACGTCCAGGCGAGCGGCGTGATTCCACAGGTGAGTCTCGTCGCCGGTCCCTGCGCCGGCGGCGCCGTCTACTCGCCGGCAATCACCGATTTTACGATCATGACGCAAGATATCTCGCAGATGTTTATCACCGGTCCCGAGATCATCAAAACCGTCACCGGCGAAGAGGTCTCCTTCGAAGAGCTTGGTGGAGCGCGCACGCATGCGCGCAAGAGCGGTGTCGCCCATCTCGTCGCCGTCGACGAAGACGATCTCGTCGCCCAAACCCATGAATTACTTTCGTATCTACCACAAAACAATCTCGAGGATCCGCCGCGCTTCGAGAGCGATGACGACGCGCAACGCGAAGCATCCGAGCTCGATGCGCTGATCCCCGATTCACCGAACAAGCCCTACGATATGCACGACGTCCTCCGCGCCGTTCTCGACGATGGAGTCTTCTTCGAAATCCAACCGGAGTACGCGCGCAACATTATCGTCGGCTTCGGGCGGATCGACGGACGCAGCATCGGCATCGTCGCCAATCAGCCCAACGTTCTTGCCGGCGTCCTCGACATTAAATCATCGATTAAAGCCGCCCGTTTCGTGCGGACCTGCGATGCGTTTAACGTGCCGATCCTCACCTTCGAAGATGTGCCCGGCTTCCTTCCCGGCACCGAACAAGAGTACGGCGGCATCATTCTGCACGGCGCAAAACTGCTCTACGCCTACGCCGAAGCAACGGTGCCGAAAATCACCGTCATCACGCGCAAAGCCTACGGCGGTGCCTACGATGTTATGGCCAGCAAACACATCCGCGCCGATATCAATCTCGCCTGGCCGACCGCGGAGATTGCCGTCATGGGAGCCGAGGGCGCGGTGAAAACGATCTTTCGCCGGGAGATCGCCGCGGCAAGCGACCCCGGGGCGAAGATGGCGGAGTACATCGACGAATATACCGATCGCTTCGCCAACCCGTATATTGCCGCGCAGCGCGGCTACATCGACGACGTCATCGAGGCGCGTTCGACGCGCCGGGCCGTTGCTGCCGCGCTCACGATGCTCGAAAACAAACGCGTCGAACGCCCGAAACGCAAGCACGGCAATATCCCACTGTAGTTTTGTCGCGCCTTTGCGACGTGATCGGCGCATGAAGCGCGAATGAAACTTTTGGAGCGCTCGCTGGTATTACCGTACGGTAAAGCACCTGTAAGGAGATATTCATGTTTTTTGTCGACGTTGTCGCTATTGCGGTGATGATTATCCTTTCGGGGCTAAGAACCACGAAGGAATACGAGCGTGCGGTGGTATTTCGTTTAGGCCGCTACGTCGGATTGCGGGGCCCCGGCCTTCTTTGGTTGATTCCTCTCGGGATCGAGAGCATGACGCGGGTTGATCTCCGCGTCGTAACCGCTCCGATCGAACAACAGGAAACCATTACACGCGACAGCGTCACGATACGGGTCAACGCGGTTTTATGGTTCCACGTCAGTGATCCTGAAAGGGCAATCCTCGCGGTCGAGAAATTCGAGTACGCCGTTCAACAGATTGCCCTAGCAAGTCTCAGGAACGTCATCGGTCAGCACAATCTTGATGAGGTCCTCAAAGCCCGCGACCAGATTAATGCGTTGCTTCGCGTGAGCGTTCTTGAAAGCGTCGCCGTGTGGGGCATTACGGTCGATTTACTCGAAATGAAAGACGTTGAGATTCCGCAGGATATGCAGCGAGTGATGGCAATGGAGGCGGAAGCCGTCCGCGAAAAGCGTGCACGAATAATTAAAGCGGAGGCCGAGCTTGAGGCTTCTCGGAAGCTCGCAGACGCCGCTGAACTCATGGTTGGAAATCCTGCGGCGCTGGAGTTGCGCCGAATGCAAATGGTTGCTGAAGTCGGCGCTGAGAACAACAGCACGACGGTACTTATGATGCCTGCCGAATTCGTTCGACTCGCCTCGAACCTGTCGACATATTTGCAAGGAGAGCGCTCCTAGGCATCGCGTGGACGCCGAGTGAGCCCACACCTATTCTAACGCAACAAGCTCCGCGAGCGCGGCGTGGCGGCGGGCGGCGTGAAACTCGATCACCCGATACTCGCTGACGCCGGCGCGCACGAAGGGATCGTCGGCGAGCATTGCATCGAGGCGCTCCCGCGGCATCGCGTTGGCGATGATCACGCCGCCTTCGCGCGGCTCCATCGGCCCGGAGACGATCAGATCGCCCGATGCATAATAGCGGTCGAGAAAGGCGCGATGCTCGACGACATGTCGATCGACCTCGGCGAGCGGCTTGGTATAACGCGATAACAACAGATACATCGGGCGCCTCTTCGGCGCGATGAAACGCGAGCCATTCCGGAAGAACGAGCGAAAGGCTGCTCGCGCCGCACCGCGAACGCCACCCAGCATGAACAGCTCGCGGAAGAACTTTCTCGCCGTCGGTGCCGCTCTGGCGGCACTCACTCCGCTCTTGGAAGCGCCCTCTCGTGCCGAAGCGAGTACCCTCGTTGCATTCTCCAAGCGAATGCCGCTGTTGCAATTCGATCTCGCTGCCTTCGAGAGCACGCTCGGAGCGACCGCGGCGCACCGGCATCTTTTCGCATCGAAACTCGTCGCTGACGGGGACGTCTTCTTCGCAATCAGCAATACCATGGCTGCATATGCATCGCTCGGCACCGCGTTTACCGCAGTCTATCCGGTTGCGGTACTCTATCACGCCGGCATCGCGCTTGCATTCAACGACAATATCTGGAACGAGATCCTGATTCCGTTGGCCGCGAAGCTGCCCTCTTGGATAAGCGCGAATCTCCCGGCTGTGCTCAAGCCCGGCTCGGGGAATCCCTGGCTTCACTCCGCCGCCGGTGCGCGTCCCGACGACCTCGATTCCATCGATGCGCTGCTTGCGAAGACGCGCTTGCAAATGTTCGTCTGTAATAACGCGCTCTACGGCTACGCGGTGACGCTCTCCGGCCTGATCGATGAATCCCGCGCGACGATCTACAACCGGCTTTGCCAAGGGCTCGTCCCGCGTGCAACGCTCGTACCGGCGGGTGTCTGGGCGGTTCACGCGGTCCAGGAGCGCGGATTCACGCTGCTGCAAACGTCGCTCTAGCCCTCACCGCAGCACGGCGGCAGGGAGAAGGCGCGGCTCCCTGCTATCTATCGACTTGTGAAACTTCTTGAAGGCAAGCGCGCCCTCATTACGGGTGTCGCAAATCGTTGGTCGATCGCTACCGGGATCGCGCGCAAGATGCACGAGCACGGGGCGCAACTCGCGTTCTCCTATCAGGGCGAACGCGTCCGCGATGAGGTGGAAAAACTCGCCGCCGAACTCGGTGGCGGCCCGGTCCTTCCATGCGACGTCGGTGACCATGCATCGATCGCGGCGATGAGCGCGTCGCTCGCGCGCGATTTCGGATCGCTCGATATTCTCGTGCATTCGATCGCGTATGCAAACAAAGAAGACCTCGTCGGAAAGGTCTTCGACACCACGCGGCAAGGCTTTGCACTCTCGCTCGATGTCTCCGCCTACTCGTTAATCGCCCTGGTGCAGGCACTGCGCGAACACCTCAACGACGGCGCCTCGATTATGGCGATGACCTACCTCGGCGCAACGCAGATCGTCCCGAATTATAACTTAATGGGAATCGCGAAGGCCGCGTTGGAGGCTTCGATTCGCTATCTCGCTTTCGACCTCGGCGATCGCGCCATTCGCGTGAACGGCATCTCCGCCGGGCCGATTAAAACCGCGAGCGCGCGGCAGGTCGGCGGCTTTACGAAGATGCTCGATGTCGTCGCTACGACCGCACCGCTGCGTCGCAACGTCACGATCGACGATGTCGGCAATACGGCGGTCTATCTCGCCTCGCCGCTTGCGGCAGCGATTACCGGCGATATCCACTTCGTCGATGCGGGTTTCCATGCAATGGGCATGTATCCGCCACCGGAAAAACCGGCGTGAGCTCTGCCGTTCCGACCGAGGAAGAAGCGGCAGCGATCTTCGCCGTTCTCGCCGCGCAAGCACAACCCCAAGCGCACGAACGCGCGCAGAGATCGCCGTCGGCGTGGCGCATCGCCGCGCGCGACCCGGAGTTGACGTTCGACGATATCCGTGCCCGAACGTGTGCGGTCGGTGTTCTCTAAAGTCCTCGTCGCCAATCGCGGCGAAATTGCGATTCGCGTTCTGCGAACCCTGCGCGAGATGGGCATCGCCAGCGTCGCCGTTTACTCCGAGCCCGATCGCGATGCGTTGCACGTCGGCATCGCCGACGAAGCCTATTATCTCGGCGCTGCCGCGCCGGCACAGAGTTATCTCAATGCCGATGCGCTGCTCGATGTTGCGCTCCGCAGCGGTGCCGAAGCGATCCATCCAGGCTACGGATTTTTCGCCGAAAACGCCGGCTTCGCGCGCCGCGTCATCGCCGCCGGACTGACGTGGATCGGCCCGCACCCCGACGCCATCGACGCAATGGGCGATAAATTGCGCGCGCGTGCGGCGATGGCGAAAGCAAAAGTTCCCTTCGTTCCCGGCGGTACCGAGCCGCTCGCCGATCTCGACGCGGTCCGCGAGGCGGTCGCACGCTTCGGGCTACCGCTCGCGCTCAAAGCCTCCGGCGGCGGTGGCGGCAAAGGACTGAAGATCGTGCGCACCCTCGACGATATCGAGGGCGCTTTTACCACCGCCGTTCGCGAAGCGGAGGCGTACTTCAAAAATCCGGTCGTCTACGCCGAGCGCTATCTCGATAATCCGAAACACGTCGAGTTACAGATTCTCGCCGACAAACACGGTGCGGTCCTGCATGTCGGCGACCGTGACTGCTCGCTCCAACGTCGACATCAGAAACTCTGGGAAGAGGCACCGGCGCAGATCTCCAATCGCGCCCGCGAGGCGATGCGCGCCGCCGGGATGCGCGCTGCGCGAGCGATCGGCTACGACTCCGTTGGAACGATCGAATGCCTCGTCGTCGGAGACGAGTTCTACTTTCTTGAGATGAATACACGCATTCAGGTCGAGCATACCGTGACCGAAGAGATCGCCGGCATCGATCTCGTACGCGAGATGATTCGCGTTGCCGCCGGTGAGCCGCTCGGATACACCCAAGAGCAGGTGAACTTTCACGGCGCAGCGATTGAAGGGCGCGTCAATGCCGAGGATCCGGCGCAGAATTTCCGCCCCGCTCCCGGCAAGATCGACCGCTATCGCGAACCCGGCGGGCTCGGCATTCGCATCGACTCGGCCGCCCATGTCGGCATGACGATCTCACCCGACTACGATTCGATGGTTGCGAAACTCATCGTCTGGGCACCGACGCGCGAACAAGCACTCGCGCGCATGAAGCGCGCGACCGGCGAATACGTCGTCGGCGGCCTTCCGACGACGCTGCCGTTGCTCCACGCCCTCTGCGATGCACCGATGGTCGCCGACGCAAGTTATGGGACGGCGAGCCTCGAGCCGTTTACCGAGCGCTGGGCGCAAAACGCAGCGCCGAGTGCCGCCACGGCGCAACTCGCTCCGGCAGAGAACGAGAGCGAAGCGGTGCGCGTCGAAGTGAACGGCAAACTCTTTCGCGTACGGCTCGTCGACGGCGCCGCGCCCGCACGTGCGCCGAGCCGCCGACCTCCGGCATCGCGCAGCCAAGCGCGGCGCGGCCAGGCGCAGGACGGAGCCGAGATTCTCTCGCCGATGCACGGCGTCGTCATCGAATTGCGCGTTGCACCCGGCGACGCCGTCGCCGAGGGCGAGGTTGTCGCGGTGATCGAAGCGATGAAGATGATGAACGAGATTCGCGCCCATCGCGCCGGAAACGTCGACGCGCTGCACGTCGAAGTCGGCGGCACGGTTGAGGCGGATCGTCCGATTCTCACGCTGGCATGAGGAGCGCAGAACGTGGCACGCTCGATCAACGCTAGCGGGATTCCGCTCGAACTGTTTTACGACGCAGCGCAGGGCGTCGCGCACGATCTCGGCCCGCCGGGAACGTTCCCCTTCGGGCGCGCCATCCGTGCCGATCAATATCGCGGACGTCTCTGGACGATGCGCCAGTACGCCGGTTTTGCAACCGCCGCCGAATCGAACGAGCGTTACCGCTACCTCCTTGCGCGCGGGCAGACGGGGCTCTCGGTCGCCTTCGATCTCCCGACGCAACTCGGATACGATTCCGATGCAAGCGTCGCGCGCGGCGAGGTCGGAAAGGTCGGCGTCGCGATCGACTCCATCGAGGATATGGAGACGCTGCTTCACGAGATTCCGCTCGCCGACGTAACGATCTCGATGACGATCAACGCCCCAGCATCGATTCTACTCGCGATGCTGCTCGCGGTCGCGCGGCGCCGCGGCATTCCCTTCGACCGGCTCGGCGGCACGATTCAGAACGACGTCCTCAAAGAGTACGCGGCCCGCGGCACCTATATTTATCCGCCGAAATCTTCGATGCGCTTGGTCACCGACGTTATGGCGTACTGCGCGCGTGAAGTGCCGCAGTGGAACACGATCTCGATCAGCGGCTACCACATTCGCGAAGCCGGCTCGACTGCGGTCGAAGAGATCGCCTTCACGTTAGCAAATGCGAAGGCCTATCTGCAGTCGGCGCGCGATGCCGGCATCGATCTCGATAGCATCGCTCCGCGTCTCTCCTTCTTCTGGAACGCGCACAACGATTTCTTCGAAGAGATCGCAAAGTTCCGTGCCGCACGGTATCTGTGGGCGCATATCACGCGCGACGAATTCGGCTGTCGCGACCCGCGTTCGCAAATGTTGCGCTTTCATACGCAGACCGCCGGTTCCACGCTGGCGGCGCAAGAACCGGAGAACAACGTCGTCCGCGTCACGCTGCAGGCGCTCGCTGCCGTTCTCGGCGGAACGCAGTCGCTGCACACCAACGGACAGGATGAGGCACTCGCGCTGCCGACCGCTCGCAGCGCGAAACTCGCCCTGCGCACGCAGCAGATCATCGGTTACGAAAGCGGCGTCGCCGATGTCGTCGATCCGCTTGCCGGCTCCTATTACGTCGAGACGCTCACGAACGAGCTCATCGAAGCTGCGCGAGCGACGATCGCCGAGATCGACGCGCTCGGGGGCAGCATCGCGGCGATCGAGAGCGGTTGGATGCAGAGCCGCATCGGCGACTCCGCCTACCTTGCACAACAGGCAATCGAACGCAAAGAGTCGGTCGTCGTCGGCGTCAACGCCTTCGTCGATGCCGATAGCGCCGCCGAGATGCCGACGCTCCAACGTATCGACGAGCGCGTCGAGCGCGAACAGGTGGAGCGTCTCGAGCGCTTTCGCTCGGCACGCAACGCAGGCAACGTCGCCGCGCGCCTTGCCGCCGTGCGCAGCGCCGCCGCGGGCAACGAAAATTTGATGCCGCATTTCGTCGAGGCGGTCGACGCCGGGGCGACGCTCGGCGAGATCTGCGACGCGCTCCGTGCAGTCTTCGGCACCTATCACGCACGGGAGAGCCTCGGTTGAAGATCGATCACATCGCGATCGTCGTTGCCGATTTAGAGGCGACGCTCGCCATCTATACCAAGACGCTCGGCTTCGAGCAGATCTATCGGGAGACGATCGCCGACCAGGGCATCGAGGCGGTCGGCCTGCAGGCCGGGGAATCGACGATCGAGCTGCTGCGACCGCTCGACGAGGAGTCACCGATCGCCCGCTTCCGCGGAAGTGCGGCAAGCAAGCTCCACCACACGGCCTATCGCGTCGAGGATCTCGGCGCCGAGATCGCCGCCCTGCGCGCCCGGGGCGTCCGCATGATCGACGAGCGACCGCGGAAAGGCGCGCACGGGAACCTCATTGCCTTCATCCATCCGTCCTCGACGGCGGGGGTTCTGGTCGAGCTCTGCCAGAAGGAGCGCTCCGCTTAGGCTCCTGCGCTTCTCAACTTCTTCTTACGCTCTCCCCATCTCGGCGATACCATCCTTCCAGCAACGCCGCCCCAAGGAGAGCACATGTTCAACGTCACCCGGATTCTCTGCGACCTCGAACAGCCGATGGACGGCCACCGCTACGGCCGCGGTCACGACGCCGAAAAGAGCGCCCGCGGGCGGCGCCCGGTCGTCGTCTGGAACGTCACGCGAACCTGTAACCTGCGTTGCGTCCACTGCTACAGCGATTCCGAGGCCAAGCACTACGACGGCGAACTCAACCACGAAGAGGCGCTCAAACTCGTCGACGATCTTGCCGATTACGGCGTTCCCGCGCTCCTACTCTCCGGCGGTGAACCGCTCGCGCGCCCCGATCTCTTCGAGATCGCCCGTTACGCGCGCCAAAAGGGAATTAAACTCACCCTCTCGACCAACGGCACCCTGATCGATCGCAAACGTGCCGAAGCGATCAAAGAGACCGGCTTCACCTACGTCGGAATCTCCTTCGACGGCATCGGTGCGACCAACGATCTCTTCCGCGGACGCCCGGGGGCATTCGAACGCGCGCATCAAGCGATTCGCGAACTCAAGAGCGTCGGACAAAAAGTCGGCCTCCGCCTTACGCTCACTCCGCAGACGATCGCCGACCTCGACGAGATCTTCGACTTCATCGAGCGCGAAGGAATCGAACGCGCGTGTTTCTATCACCTCGTTCCCGCCGGACGCGGTCGCGCGGCGACCACGCTCGATCTCGATGCGGCGCGCGGTGCGGTGAGTCGGATCTTCGAGCGGACGCTCGACCTTGCGCAGCGCGGCGATCCGCGCGAGATTCTCACCGTTGACAATCACGCCGATGCGCCGTTTGCCTATCTCACGCTCGCCGCGGCATCGCCGCAGCGCGCGGCGAAAGCACGCGAGATGCTGCTCTGGAACGGCGGCGCGAGCCACTCGACCGGGCGCGGCATCGGAAATATCGATTTCTACGGCAACGTGCACCCCGACCAATTCATGCAGCAGATCACGCTCGGCAACGTACGCGAACGTAAATTCAGCGAGATTTGGGAAGACGACAGCATCGCGACACTCGCCGAATTGCGCGACCGCTCGGCGCAGATTAGCGGACGTTGCGCGAAATGCAACTTCTTCGATCTCTGCGGCGGCGGCTTCCGCGCCCGTTCGCTCGGCATGACCGGCGATATGTGGGGCTCCGACCCCGGCTGCTACCTCACCGACGAAGAGATCGCGCGGAGCGCGTAGCGACTCGCTGAATATCGGGTGCGAGCGCCGGTTCGATCTCGCACTCGAAGGTCCGATCCCACGGTAACGTAATGCGCAGCGCGGCGATATGGTCGCGCGGCGCGAGCGCGGCGAGCAGCCCCGGCGCGTATTGCCAGAGCGCTGCGCGCGCGAGGCGTTGCGTCTGCGCTGCCACCTTCGGTAACAAGTAGGTGTGATCGAAAATGCCTTCCGTTACGAGCGTCCGTTCCAGTTCGGGGCGCACCAATGCGTGAAAGTACACATCGTCGAGAATGCGGTCGAAGGTAAACGTCAACTGCGCGCGCGGATCGTAGCTCCCCAAGCGTCGCCCCGCCCCCGCGGCAACCGCCTCGGCGAGCGCAGTTCCGACGCTGTTCGCGTCGGTGTTCCAGGATGCGTACGCGTCGAGGCGCGCTGCGAGCCCGTCGCGCAGCAATCGCTGCATGAACGCGAGTTCCGCGCGATCGTTTCCCTCGAGAAAGGTGAGATCGACCAACGCCACGCGGCGCTTGCGCGCGAGCGCACGACGCATCGAGGCGAGGAACGCACGATCTTCGAGTCGCGTCGTGTGCGGGGTGCGCACCGCGAGCACGATATCGGGGCGCCGCGTCACTTCACGGCCGCCGACGAGACGCACGAGCGAGGCAATCGTCGCGCCGATCGGTTCGAACTCCAGCGGATCCTGCACCAACGCGCCCGAGGGCATCGAATAGCGCACCTCGATGCGCGGATGCCATCGCGCTTCGCGCGCCATTGCGTGCGCGACGAGTACCATTCCCAACTCATCGGCACCCGGTTCGATCGAGGATTGCTGCGGTGTGAGATCGTTGCGCTCCATCGTTTGCAGTTGGGCGATCTCCGGAACGTGCAGGCCGACGAGACCCGCGTCGTCCTGTCCGATGACGAGTCGATCGATCGTGCCGGCGGCGGTCGCAAGCAAGAGCGAACGATCGAGGGCAAGGTTGCGCGCGCGCACCGCGAGATACTCATCGAGCGCGAGCCCGGCGAGCGCGCGGAGGTGCGCCGCATAGGCGGCGTCGCGCGCGGGAAGCGGATCGGGAAGATCGGCGTAGCGCTGAATGTAAGTCCAGATCGGGTAGGCGGCGAAAAAATGCGCCGCATCACCGATCGGCGGCACGCCGGTCGGCGCCAACCGAACGACGGTTGCAAATGCTGCGATCCATGCGTGCGGAACGCGTTGGTGTAAGCGGCGCAGCGCGGCGAGGCGCAGATAGGCGGTCGCGTAATCGGGGCCGGGAATGCGCGAGGCGACCAACCCTCCATAGGCGAGCATATCGGTCGAGATCACCGCGCTTCCGAACCGCCGCTCGGCGCTCTGCCGATCGAGCCAGCGCCCGATCGCTGCGGGATCGCCCGCGCGCAGATAATTTCCCAGCAACGGGCGTGGCGGTTCGAGGACGGGAACGCCGGATATCGCACCGAGCATCGCGGGCAGTTGTCGCGT
>JAJXVC010000046.1 GCA_021782295.1 bacterium
TCTTGCGATGGACGAGTACCACGAGTGGCGCGCAGCACACCACACGCCCTCCATCGCGATCGCGCAGAACGACTCTTAAGCGCTCACGATCTCTGAATCGAATTTACAGCAGATTTGGGACTTGACTGATTTGAATTCGGAGCCGGGAAACTTCCTCGTGCTCCGTAGAGGTCAAGCCATCGGATTAGCGGCCGCTATCAAGGTCATCCTGCCTGCACGAATTCCAGATGCTCCGGCGCGAACGTTGGAATTCCTAAGCGACCGCAAGAGCGCGCCGACCCGACCGAACCTGGTCAACGATCTTCCGCCGGAACTCCAGCGGGTATGAGGAATTTTGGGCCACAGGGGACTCCTTCGCCGCTCAGCGGCAAGCGTCCACGGAACCGAGCCAGCTTCGCAAAGGGCCGCCTCTTGGCCCCGAACCGGACATCTCTGTTTTGCTCGTACCCCCGGCGGAGCCATTTGACCCGGGAGCCCGCTTGCGGTATACTCTTCCGGCTATGTTCGTATTCGATCTGCAGCTTTTCGCGTCCAAGAAGGGCGCCGGCTCTACCCGCAACGGCCGGGACTCCAACTCGCAGCGCCTCGGCGTCAAGCGGTTCGGTGGCCAGCACGTCCTCGCGGGCAATATCATCGTCCGCCAGCGCGGCACGAAGTTCTACCCGGGTGAGAACGTCGGCATCGGCCGCGATCACACGCTCTTCGCGCTGACCGAGGGCACGGTGCAGTTCGCGACGCGCCGGAACAAGCAGCACGTCGATATCAAACCGCTCTCCGCGTAAAGGCGGAGCGAGAACGCTCGTTTCTTCGACGGGGTGCCGCATGCGGCGCCCCGTCGCTCTTTCAAGGCTCCCTCATTCGGCTGCGGAATAGACCGACCTCAAGTGCAATTTATCGATGAAGCAACAATTGAAATCTCCGCCGGCCGCGGTGGGGACGGCATTGTTGCATGGCGCCGCGAGAAATACGTTCCGAAGGGCGGCCCCGCCGGCGGTGACGGCGGCCATGGCGGCAGCCTCTATCTGCTCGCCGACCCCGAACTCAATACGCTGGTCGAATTTCGCTTCAAGCGCAAGTTTGCCGCCGAATCGGGCAAACCCGGAGGCACCTCGAATAAATCGGGGCGCGCGGGTGAAGACCTGGTAATTCCCGTGCCCGTCGGTACGCTCGTCTACAAAAGCACCGAGATGCAGAGCGAAGCGTTGCTCGCCGATCTCGCCCACCCCGGCCAACGTGTGCTCGTCGCGCGCGGGGGCAAAGGCGGGCTGGGGAATCAGCACTTCGCGACTGCGGCGCGACAGGCGCCCGATTACGCGATTCGCGGTGAAGCCGGCGAAGAGTGCAGCCTCCGCCTCGAACTCAAACTGCTCGCCGATGTCGGCATCGTCGGCGTACCGAACGCCGGAAAATCGACATTGCTCTCGGTCATCACCGCGGCGCGCCCGAAGATCGCCGATTATCCGTTCACCACCATCGAGCCGCAACTCGGCGTTGTACGCCTCGACGACGAGCGTTCGTTCGTCGCCGTCGACGTCCCCGGCCTCATCGAGGGTGCGCACGAAGGCGCCGGACTCGGCGACCGATTCTTGCGTCACGTCGAACGTACGCGCATCCTCGTGCATCTGCTCGACGGCGCAAAATCGCTCGACGAGATGGCGAGCGATCGCGCGACGATCGAAGCCGAACTCCGTGCCTGGAACCCCGCATTGCCGGAGAAGCCGACGATCGTCGTCGTCAGCAAACTCGATCTTCCCGATGCTCGCGAACGCTTCGCCGCCTTACACGACGGTGATGCCCAAACGATGGGCATCAGCGCCGCGACGCACCAGGGCGTCCCCGAGTTGCTCGCCGCGATGTGGCGCGCGCTCGCGCTCGCTCCTCCACCTGCCGAGATCGATCTCACTCCCGCGCAGATCGCGCTGCCGACGCGCGAAACCTTTACCATCTCGCGCGATGACGACGGGACCTTCGTGGTAACGGGCGAACGCGTCGAGCAACTCGCCGAGCGCACGAATTTTGATTCCGATGAAGCGCTCGCCCGATTCGAACGCGCGTTGGTGAAGATGGGTGTAGAAAAAGAATTACAGGCACGCGGCGTTCGCGAAGGCGACAGCGTGCGGATCGGGACCTACGAATTCACCTATTCATGAAACTCGGCATCTTCGGCGGAACCTTCGACCCCATCCATAACGCGCATCTCTTCGTCGCGGAATCGGCTCGATTGAGCGAGGGCCTCGACCGCGTTCTCTTTCTCCCCACCGGGCAACAACATTATCGCGCCGATGCAATCGCCGATGCCCGACATCGTTGCGCGATGATCTTAGGCTCGATCGCAACCAACCGCGGCTTTGCCCTCGACGATAGCGATCTGCTTCCCGAAGCGACCGGTTACACCGCCGATCTCCTTCCACGGTTGCGCGCGCGCTATCCCGAGGCTTCGTTTACCTTTCTCATCGGCGCCGATTCGCTCGTTAACTCCAACTGGGTGCGGCTCGACGAAGTGCTCGGCGCCCTCGAACGCTTCGTCATCGCGCCGCGCGCCGGCGTTCCCGACGATGCGCTCGCGCGCGTGATTGCCGCGATTCCCACAAAACTCCGCCAACGTGTCGGTACGCTCAATCTTCCCGCACTCCCCGAATCGGCGACCTTGATTCGCACACTGCTCGCGCAGGGGCGTAGCGTTCGTTATCTCGTTCCGGAGGCCGTTTGGCAGTACATTCGCACCCATCGCCTGTACGGACAGCCCGAATGCGAACGCTGAAGCGCATCTGTCTTGCCAGCGCCTCGCCGCGCCGCCTGGAGTTACTGCAGTCGCTCGGTTTATTCGTCGAGGTGATCCCGAGCGACTACGACGAGCCGGAGAACCCCGCACTCACCCCACGCGAACTTGCACAACGCCACGCCCGCGAGAAACTGCGCGCCGTCACGGCGCGGCTCGGCACGGCGTTCGCATACCCGACGCTCGCTGCCGACACCGTCGTCGACCGCGATGGAGCCGCACTCAATAAACCGCGCGATGCCGACGAGGCCCGGAGTATGCTCGCATCGCTCTCCGGTCGCGAACATCTCGTTCACACGGCGGTGGCGATCGCTTTTCCCGACGGAGAGCCCTCCGTCGAATTCTGCGAAACGACGCGCGTGCGCTTCCACGAACTCACCTCCGACGAGATCGCCGATTACGTCGCGAGCGGCGAACCGTTCGATAAAGCCGGTGGATACGGCATTCAAGGGCGAGCCGCCGCGCTGGTCGACGGAATCGAGGGTGATTTCTATACCGTCATGGGGCTGCCGCTCGGCCATGTCGTCCGTACGCTACGCGCTCGTGGGTATCGCACCGAATCGAGGAATGCGGTCGATGCGCTCTGACGAACGCAAACTCCTCGTTCTTCTCGCGATCGTCATCGCCGCCGCGCTGCTCGCCATCGTTCAGGTGCGCGCGCAGCGGAGCGGCGAACCGAGCCCCATCGCCGTCGCCGCGTCCTACCTCATCGCCGGAGCGGAGAACGTCGTTACATCGGTCGGCGGCACGATCGGCGGTGGAACGAGCGCCGTTCTCTCATTCCCGTCGTTGCGCGTACGGAATGCCGCGCTCGTCGCCGCGAACCAAGCGTTGCTCGAACGGAACGCGCGGCTTCACCAAGAACTCGCCGACGCACTGGGGATCGCCGGCATCAACCGCTTGCGCGAACACCACGCGCGCGGCATCGCGGCACGCGTCATCGGTTTTCCTCCGGAGGGCGCGACGCGAAGCATCACCATCGATCGCGGCTCGCTCGCCGGCGTTCGTCGCGACGACGGCGTACTCGCACCCGGCGGCGTCGTCGGCCACGTTACCCAGGTAACGCCGCTGGAATCGACGGTCGTTCTGGCGACCGATTTTTCGAGCCGTATTCCGGCGATCGTTCGCAACGGTCGGTGGTGGGGAATCGCGCGCGGGAATCTGCGCAGCATTCGTCTCGATTACGTCACGCTCGACGCTCCGCTCCACGTCGGTGATGTCGTCGTCACCGGAAACGGGCGCACGTTCCGCGCCGGCATTCCTATCGGTCGCATCGTAAAGATCGATCGGAATGATTCCAGCCTTTATCAGACCGCAATTTTGCAGCCATCGGTACGTTTGAATGCCTTGGATCGACTCCTCGTCGTTGCACGTTAGGGAGCCCGAGACTCCCTACCGATACCCCGTGTGGTGGCACGTCGTGATCGCCTTGGGGCTCGCGCTGCTCGCGCAAGGGACGCTGCTGCCGCATCTCGCCTGGGCAGATATTCCGCCGAGTGCGGTGCTGCTTGTCGTGATTTGGTTTTCCGTCCGTTTGGGGCCGCAGCGCGCAGCGCTGCTCGGCCTCGTCGCCGGGCTCTGCGAAGATCTGCTCTCCGGTACGACCGGCGGCTCGTGGATGCTCGCAACGCTCGCCGCTGCCGTTCTGACCGCGTTGCTCGCGCAACGATTCTTCAGCGATTCACCGTTGCTCTACGCGGCATTTGCGTTCGTCGGTACCTTCGTTCGCAACGCCGTATTCTGGGCGACGATGCAGATCGTCGGCTCTCCGTTTGCGTGGAGCAGCCTCCACTTCCACGATGCGATCCGACAATCGATCCTCGATGCGTTCTTCCTCGGCGTCTTTGCTTGGTGGTACCGCGCTCGCCATCGCGATAACTTATGAAAGACACGGGCATTCGGCTTCGCCGGCGCTTCGAGCGTCCGGCGGTTCGAATCGCCGCATTCGCGGCCTTTGCCGTGCTGATATTCGCGATTCTATTGGGGCGACTCATCGACGTACAGATCGTCCACGGGGCGCAATACCGCGCGGAGGCGGAGGCCAATCAAATCCGTTTGATTCGGGTTGCGGCGCCGCGCGGCCTCATCGTCGACCGCCACGGCAAAGTCATGGTGCGCAGTCGGCCGTCTTTTGTCGTCGCGCTGGTTCCATCGCTGGTGAAGCATCTGCATCGCGAGTTGCAGAGCGTTGCGACGACCATTCACCTATCGCCGGCGAAACTCGAGGATCGCCTCTACCACCACAACGGCATCAATTACCGAAACTTCGCGGAGGTGCAGACCTACGAACCGTACGGACCGGTCGTGCTCGCGCGCAATCTCTCCGTTGCCGATGTCGCGCGCCTCTCGGAGCTTCTCGCGGATCTCCCCGGCGTCGATATCGAGGTTCAAGCGATACGCGACTACCCGTATAACAAAGTCGGCTCGCTGATGCTGGGATACGTCGGCTACATCACCGCTTCGGAGTACAAACGTTTGCGTCCGTATGGGTATTCGCCGAATGCCATCGTCGGCAAAGATGGGCTGGAATACCAATATGACCGCTATCTTCGCGGCCGTCCCGGTGGGCAGCGCGTGGTCGTCGACGCCGCCGGAAATGTCGTCGCCGCCGATCGTCTGCCAGACAAGGCGCCGGTACCCGGCGACACACTGCAGCTCTCGGTGAGTCTGCGGCTTGAACGCATCGTCGAAAGCGCGCTCGCCCACGGCGTTCAACGCGTGCAACGCGGCGAAGCGGTCTCCGGAGCGGTCGTTGTCGAGGACCCGTGGACCGGCCGCATTCTCGCGATGTCGAGCTATCCCGATTACAACCCCAACGATTTCGCGCTCGAACGTTCGCGAAAGATTTCGTTCTATCTCACCGATCCCGCGCAACCGCTCTTCAATCGCGCGATCGCCGCGGCAACGCCGACCGGATCGACCTTTAAAATGGTGACCGGTTCGGCGGCGATTACCGTCGGCGTTATTCGCCGCAATCAAGTCGTCTACGATAACGGCGCCTGGAACTGCGACGGCTACATCGCGCGCGATATCGTTTCCGGCGGGCTCGGGTTCACGACCTTCGTTCCGGCGCTTGCGGCTTCATCGGACGGCTATTTCTATCGCCTCTCGATGGGGCTCGGCCTCAAACGTCTGCGAAAGTTCGCGCTGCTCTACGGCCTCGATGCGCGTACCGGCATCGATCTTCCCGGTGAGAATAAGGGGAACTGGCCGACCAACGCGTGGATGATGAAGAATTACGGCGTGCCGCAGGAGCCGAGCGACGCGTGTTTTCTCGGTATCGGGCAGGGCGCGATGCAAGCGACGCCGTTACAGATCGCCAACATTGCTTCGGCGGTCGTCAACGGCGGCACGCTCTATCGGCCGCATATCGTCACGCGCATTCTCACCCCCGACGGCAAAACGCTGAAGGTCTTTCCCCCGGCGATCATTCGTCACGTTCCGGTGACGCAAAAATCTCTCGCTGCGGTTCGTGCGGGCATGGCGCAAGTGACCTCTGCCGTCGGCACCGCCTATGGCCTCGCGATTCCGGGCTTCCCCTTTGCCGGAAAGACGGGCACCGTTGAGACCGACGGCGGGAACGGACCGAACACGACGTGGTTCGTCTGTTGGGCGCCGCTGAAACATCCCAAGCTGGTCATCGCGGTTTACGTCGATCGCAGCGGCGGCTACGGTGCGAACGTCGCCGCACCGATCGCGCGAAAAATTATGATCCGCTATTTTCGCTTGAAGCTCTAGTTCTCACACCTGCGCATCGAGTTTCGTCAGCGCTGCGAGCGCGCCGTCGAGCAGCGTATCGAGTACGCGATCGCTATGTGTCGCGATGACGCGATGAAATTCCGCGACGGGAAGTTCGCAGAGTACCGCGAGGCTCTCCGCAGCACGTGCGCGGTATTGTGAAAGAATATCGAGCTCTTCGCCGCGGAAGAGCAGTACGGTCGGAAGCAACTGCACGTTGATCACCCAAGGAAGCGCCGAACCGATCGCTTCGTTTTCGAGCCGCGCGCGCGCCCGATCGAGTTCGTCGAGATCGACGGTGCCGGCAAGGAGGCGCATCGCTCCGGTCGCGACCGGCATCTGTGCTTCGCCCGGTGTTGCAAGCAGTGCATCGAGCAACGAACGTAACGCCAACCGCCCGGCGCCGTCCTCGATATCTTTTCCGGAGACAACCGGGCGCGGGCGATTGAGCGTCATCACCAGCCGCGCAATCGGCGCGTTCATCGCTTCGCGCGCATCGCGGAGCGCCGCATCGAGCGCCGGTGTCGCCCCGACCGCTCGCTCCGGCAACAACCGCCGCACGGCGATCAGGTGACGCAGCATGCCGCCGCTATCAGCTCGTTCGATCGTGCGCAACTCGTCTTGAAGGCGGAGATGCGCGAGATCGAGCACGAGCGTTGCCTTCGCTCCGCGCGGACGCGCCGCAATGCTCGCTCCGCGCGCGGGTTCGGGAATCGTTGCCGCGCTCGGTTCCGACGGCTCGGCAATCACGAGGTCGGGAAAGAGCGCTCGCAGCGTTCGCGCCATCGAGCGCTTCCGCTCGTCCTCGCAGATCGCGAGATACTCTTCGACGGCTTTGCGATCGCCACGGGCGACCAACGCGTGTGCTGCCGCGGTCGCAACCACTTCGCTAGGATCGGTCAATGCGTACGCCAGCAGCGCTGCGCTTCGATCGTCGTGACGCTCTTCGATTGAAAACAAGAGATCGCAGCGCGCCGCTTCGGGCAGCTGCGAGAACTCCGCTTCTTCACGTTCTCCCCAAATCGGTTCGACGACGCTTTGCGAGATCGGCGAGAGCTCGGAGGGCGAAGCCGTGCGCTCCGCGCGTTCGACCGATTCATGTCTCGGCAAAAACCGTGCGAGCACGATCGCGATCGCGCCGATGATAAAGAGCGTAACGACCATAAGCGCTACATTCATCGCGGCTGCGCGCTCGCAAGGCTTTCGCGCAACGCTGCAAGTGCGCGGTCGAGCGCTTCATCGGAGCTTCGCGTCAAGCGGTCGAGAAAATCAGCGGGCGCGAGTGTGACGAGCTCGCCGAGCGTCGCACAGAGCGCACTGCGGTATTGCGCGAGCGGCGCGCTGTCGTCGGGAAGCAGATGCGCGAGCGCAAACCACGGCAGCGCACTCGCCGCCGGCGATTCAGGCAAGCGCTCCAAGAGCGCGCGCAACGTCGACGCGTTCACGTGCCCGCGCAGCGACGCAATGTTTTCCGCCGGTAACGATGGTTCGCCGTGCGCGATCGCGGCGTCGGCGAGCGCAGCTTCGATCGCCTGCCGCAGCGCAGGTGTCTCGAGTTCACGTTCCACCATCGCGTAATGGGCGATCCGCAGTTTGATAAAGAGCCGGTCGAAGGCATCGCGCAACATTTCGCGCAGCCGATCGAGCGTCGGAAGCGGCGCCGACCCGATTGCATCGGGAAGCAACGCTCGTAGTGCGAAGAGGTGGCCGACGATGCGACCCGGACGAATCTCGCCGAGCTGTCGTTCGATCTGCAAGAGCCGTTCGGGGCTCAGCGAGAGCAGCGTCCCGATCTGCGACCTCGCCGACGAAGCAACGCCGTTCGCTTCTGCATTCGTTACGATCGGTTGCGGTGCCGGAATCTCCGGAGTCTCCGGAATCTCCGCATGCGCTCGCTCCTCCACCGCACGTTGCTCGGCGATCGGGCTTCCAACGACGCCGTCGAGCCCGAAGGGCAACCCGGCGATCGAACCGGCAAGTAGCGGCGCCGAGCGAACGAGCAACTCTTCGGAGATCGCTTCATTGCTGCGTTCGCCGTCATACGAAACATGCGCCCGGCGGAAGATACGCTCGCCGAGTTGCAGCTGATTGTGCGCGATATCACGCCACGAAATGACCGCTTCCACTCCGGGTTCGACGGCGGTGAAGACGATGCCGCGTTCGGCGGCAAAAGGCGGCCTCGCGCCGATATCGCGCACCGGCACGCCGTTGACGGCCGTTGAATTCGGCACGTAAATGAGCGTCGGCGGCTGCTCGATCGCGACTTCGACGCGCCGTGCGACGCCGTCGCCGACGTTGCGCAAGCGAAGCGTCCAATCGATGCTCTCGCCGGCCCCGATGCTATCGTTCGGCGTGCTGCGTAACAGCGCGCCCGTGAAATCCGGTTCGGCGGTCGTTTCGATGACGAAACGTTCGAGTTGCACGGGAACCATTTCGTCGGCGGTCACCACCGCTTCCAACGCGAGCGGGAATTCACGCGCGAGATTGCGCAGCAGGCGAATTCCGACGAAGACTTCGGCGCTCGCGCCTGCGGCGATATCGCCGACATCGAGCGCGGAATTCGCCCGCTTTGCACCCTCGACGCTTTCGATTCGTGCCTCCGGCGCAAGAAAGAGACGAACGCGAACGTTTCGCGCGCTGTCGCTACCGACGTTTTCAAGCGCGATCGTCACCGTCGTCACACGATTCGGACGAAGCGGTTCTCGCTCGCGACGGTCGAGGCGCGAGCGATCAGGAGTAAACAATGCGTGCGAATCGACGATCCAGCGAATCTCACCGAGCGCCTGCTCTCCGAGTTCTTGCGTAACGAGAGCGGCCCGCAGCGAAAGATTCGTGCGATCGGGCAGCGGGCTACGGACGAGCGCGTGCAGGCGAAAGCGACGCTCGGCAAAAGCTTCGATCGTGCCGAGTTCGACACGGCCGTCGACGTACGCGAGCGGCGCATCGCCTTCGAAAATTTCGAGCGCTTCCAATTCGGGATTGCAGGCAAACATCAGCGTTGCTTCGTGGGCGTCCGCCGACCCGGTGTTGGCGACCGAGAGTTCCGCTTCGATTCGTTCGCCGGGGTGAAGGGATCCGGCGCCGACGCGCTTGAGACGATTGCGACGGGGAACAAAATGCGGGCGCGATACGATCGTGAATCGCCGTTCGAAGAAGCGTTCGCCGATTTCGGCGGAGGGCGACCACGAAATGCGCGCACCGAGGTTGAGCTCCCGCCCGTTCGGTTGCGGCGATGCGAGTACGAAATCGGCGGAAAACTCCGCCGACTCGCCGGCGTCGAGCGGGCCGATATCGATGCGCAGATGCTCGCGCTTTCGCTCGCGTACCGGAACGCCGTCGAGATGCATGCTGCTGCGGACGACCGAGAGCCCAGGATCGGCGGTGAGAGCGAGCTCGACGCGCTCGGCGCGTGCGCTGCCGTCGTTCTGCAACGAAATCACCGCATGCATGCGTCGCCCGGGAAGAATCTCCGCCGAGAGCGGCTCGACGCGCAACGCGTTGCGCTCGCCGGAGAAATCGGGTGCCGCAGCGAGCGTGAGCGCGCTCTCCGGGAGTTCGAAGACCGGGCTCTCCTGCGATGCAACGCACGTCTGAAAACGAATCGTCGTGCCGTCGGGAAGCGGAGCCTCGACGCGAATGCGATATTGGAGGATCGCGGTTGCACCGGAGGCGAGCGACCGGGCAACGACCGGCGCGTAGAGACGGTCGAAGGAGAGACCTCGTTCGCCCTCAAGCTCGCGCCCATCCACGCGAACCGATCCCGGCACGTACTGCGTGTGCTCGGGAATCGGCGCGAGAACGACGACATCGTGTGCACTCGAGGCACCGGCATTGTGAACGCGCACCGTCACGAGCGCCTCGCCGCCGGGAACCGCGGCACCTTGCGCTTCGATGCTGGCGATCGTTCCCGCATTACGCAGGTTGGGCTTGCTGCGCGCGATCAGGCGAACGACGTTCGAACCGACCGGCTCGAGCTCGAGGCTGGCGACCGCTGCCTGAATCTCGACGGTGCTGCCGTTTTCGATCGCTCCCGCAACGCTGTAACAGAGCTCGATTCGGCGCCGCTGCCCCGGAGCGACATCGCCGATCGGCGCGCCCGCGTGAGCGAGCAGCGGCGAGTTCCCCTGCTCGTCGTCGAGGAGCGCGCCGTCGAGCAGCCCCGAGCCGACGAGATAGAAGAGCCCCTCGGGAAGATTCAGGCGTACGCGCACCCCCGTCGCCGGGGCGCCGCCGTGGTTGGTAAAAGTGAAGGCCGCGCGCACCGTCATCCCAGGTTCCAACTCACGTTCGGGCGAAACGTCGAGCGTTCGAAGC
>JAJXVC010000047.1 GCA_021782295.1 bacterium
CCGGCGGCGCACGGCCTCCCCCCTCAAGCCTCAGCAAGCGGGCCGATGCGCTACAAAGCGCGAAACCATACGGGGTGGCTGATGCGATAACGTACCTCGAAAGCGTCCACCCTCCGATCCACGCGCTCTTGTTGGAACTCGAACAACACGCGCGTAAGGATGGCGTCCCCCTTGTCTCTCGCGATACCGGACGCTTGCTCTCAACGCTCGTGCATGCGATGCAAGCCAATCGGATCCTCGAGATCGGCACCGGGTACGGCTACGCGACGCTCTGGATGGCCTTTGCACAACCACCGATGGGCAAGATTTGGACGCTCGATACCGATGTGGAGCGGACGGAAATCGCGCTTTCTTATTTTCAGCGCTCCGGCGAAGGCGATTACATTACGCTCTTCAATCAGAGCGCGCTTGAGTTGTTGCCGAATTTCGGGCATCGCAACCTTGACATCGTTTTTCTCGACGCGCAAAAATCGGAGTATATCGAGTACCTCGATCTCGTGGTGCCGATGCTCAAGCGCTCCGGACTCATCGTCGTGGACGATTGTCTGCTCGGCAACGTCGCCGAAACTCCCAAAAAAGGCGATAGTAAAGACGAGCGCGCAATTCGCGCCTTCAACGAGCGTTTTCTCAGCCACCCCGATCTCGATGCAACGATCCTCGCGCTCGGCAACGGCATCGGTATCGGGGCTCGCATTCGGTGAAGCGCGGCACGCCCGCGCTCGCAGAGGAGACACGAGCGGCGCTACGCTGCGTTCCCACCGGCGTTGCGGTCGTCACGGCGGTGCGCGAGGGCGAAGCGCGCGGCATTACGATTAACGCATTCACCAGCGTCTCGCTCGAACCGCCGACGCTGTTGGTCTGCATCAATCGCCAAGCTCGCAGTTATCTCTACATCGCGCATTCGCGATGCTTCGCGCTCAACGTCCTCGCCGCGGAGCAGGTGGAGATCGCCGAACGCTTTTCCGGAAAACGCCGCGAACGACAGTTCGAAGGGCTCGCGACCACGAGCGGCAACGGCGACATTCCGCTCATCGACGGTGCGCTCGCCCATTTTGAATGCGTCGTTGCCGCGGAGCATGAAGTTGGATCGCATTCGATCTTCATCGCCGAGATCGAGCGCGCATCGCATCGCGTCGGCGAACCGCTCGGCTATTTCGACGGCGCATTCCGCACCTTCGCCTTGGAACGCATCCCATGATTATCGAAAGTTTCGCCGTCGGCGCGCTCTCCTGCAACGCGACCATCCTCGGTGATGAAGAGAGCGGCGAGGCGATCGTTATCGACGGTGGAGACGGCCGCGATGACGTATTGAAGCGCCTTGCGGCGCGCGGATTACGCGCTCGCTATCTCGTTCACACGCACGCGCACTTCGATCACATTGCCGATGTCGGCGGACTACGCGCGCGAACGGGCGCGCAGGCGTTGCTCCATCCCGCGGATCTGCCGATCTATCGCGCTCAACCCGCATTGGTGCGCGCATTCGGTTTCTCGATGCCCGAACCGGTCGAACTCGACGGCGATCTTCTCGACGGCGACGAACTCCGCGTCGGCGCGCTCGCGCTCCGCGTGCTGCACACGCCGGGGCATACGCCGGGAAGCGTCAGTTTTGCCGTCGAGGTGGGCGGCGTCGGCACGATTTTCAGCGGCGATACGCTCTTCGCCGGAGCGATCGGGCGCTGGGATCTCGGCGGAACGTCGATGGAAGACATCGTCGCTTCGATCGAACGCAAACTGCTGCCGTTCGACGACGGAACGATCGTCGTCCCCGGGCATGGGCCCAGCACGACGATCGGCCGCGAACGCCATAGTAATCCCTATCTAACGCGCTAAAAATCCCGCCTCATTACCGTAGGCGGATGAGCATCTTCTCGTTCGTCTGCACCGCGTCCGGTCTCGGCGCGGCGGCGGGCGGCGCAGCGGCGCGCGCCGCCGCCGGCATCGCGGCATAATCGGGGATCGCGCCGGCGGCGCGTTTCGCGCGATAATCGGCAATCGCGACGTGCAGCGCTTCTATCGCTCGCTGCGGATAATCTTTCTTCTTCTCCGGATAGCCGTCGAGCGCGGCTTCGATCTCCGCCGTACTCAGCGCTTCAGCTTCGTCGATCGTCCGGCCGCGCACGAGATCGACGACCAAGCTACAGGTCGCGGTGCCGAAACCGCATCCGGTGGTGAAATACGAGATATCCTCGATCACCGCGCCGGGCCCCACCTTGAGGAAAAAATTGTACATATCGCCGCACGAGTCGCTGAAATACTCACCGCTCGCGGTCGCATCTTCCATGGTGCGAAAGCCACGGCGCTCTTCGACGAGCTTCTGAAATTTCGGAAAATCCACGATCGTAGGCTCGCTTTCTTTTAGGGAGCGGCTGCGGCTGCTGCCGAACGCACCTCAAACCGACACTCGCGCCCGCCGGTTGCAATCGACTCAGTCTGTGCATGCTCGCCGATCGTCTCGTCGATCACCCGATGGATCACGCTGCAAACCTCGGGGTTTTCTTTCGCGACCTCCGAGTAGGGGCAATGATGCTCGCGCAGTTCGACACCGCCATCGATGAGATTGACGGTCGCCGAGACGCCTTGCTCGCGCAGCACGTCGCCGAGCTGCGCCGCTCGCGCGTGCGTGTTCTCACCGGTAATGCGCTCGCGCACTTTCGCAAGCGTACGATCCGCGATCCCTTCGAAGAGCCGCTCGACCGCCTCCGGGCCATGCTGTTCGCGCAGCTCCCGCAGCACCGCCGAGAGCATGCGGTCGTAGGCCTGCGGAAAATACCGGTCGGCGAGCGGGGCGAGGGAGAACTCCAGGGTCGGCTTGGTCGGTCCACGGCGCACGGAGCGCTCGACGACGAGGCCATCGCGTTCGAGAACGATCAACTGCTGGCGCACGGCGTTCGGCGAGAGGTTGAAGGATGCAGCGAGATCCGCCGCCGAGGCGCTTCCGCGCCGACGCAGCTCCTCAACGATCCGCCCTCGGGTGCTCTGAAAAAAACGATCTGCGTGCATCTGCAAAAGATTCTAGCACGTGCGACCTAGATAGTAAAGTTTTTCCTTGACTTTCTAGGAAAGCGAGGCTACGATAGCCCGAGAGCATAGACAGCACCTCGTGAATGATCTGGAGCAGGTTGGCAGTGAGCGAAACCATGGGTTTACGCGTCGCAGGGTTGCGCGCGACCGTTGAAAACACCGAGATCCTCCGCGGCATCGACCTCGTCGTCGAGCCCGGGAAGATTCACGCCCTGATGGGGCCGAACGGCAGCGGGAAATCGACGCTCGCCCTCTCGCTCGCCGGGCATCCGCATTACCAGGTCACTGCCGGGAGCGCGACGCTCGACGGCACCTCGCTGCTCGATCTTTCACCGGAGAAGCGGGCCCGCGCGGGGCTCTTCCTCTCGTTCCAATACCCGGCCGCAATCCCCGGGGTGAAGGTCGCGAACTTTCTCCACGCCGCCCGCCAGGCGGTTCGCCCCGGCTCGCTCGCGCCTGCGGCCTTCCGCGCGATGCTCGTCGAGAAGATGGATATTCTCGGCATGGATCCGTCCTTTATGGGGCGTTACCTCAACGACGGCTTCTCCGGCGGCGAAAAGAAGCGCCTCGAGATGCTGCAGATGGCGATGCTCGCGCCCAAATATGCGATTCTCGACGAGACCGACTCGGGGCTCGATGTCGACGCGCTGCGCGCGGTCGGCGACTCCATCGCCGCGCTGCGCGCGAGCGAGGAAGGGCGCCAGGCGGGCATGCTGATCATCACTCACTATCCGCGCATTCTCAAACACGTCACGCCCGACGTCGTCCACGTGATGATCGATGGGCGCATCGCGCTTACCGGCGGGCACGATCTTGCCGAACGTATCGAGCGCGAAGGATACGACGGCATTCGCGATGAGGTCGGTGCGCGTGCCTGAAGGCCTCCTCGCCCCGCCGACACGCGATCGTCTCCAAGCTGCGGCGAACGCCGCCGACACGCGTATTCTCTCGCATGGCGCGCGCGCGCGAGCGCTCGACTTCTACCTTACCAATCCATCCGGTCGCGCCCGCCCCAACCGCCGGTGGAAGATCGATCTCGATGCGCTCGCTTTCGATCCGCTCGCTTCGGAGTTGACGAAAAACGACGTCACCTTCTCGGGTTCGCTCGGTCGTGCGATCGCGCTTCCACTTGCAACCGCCGCACGCGAGCACGTCGAAACGCTCGCGCATATCGCGCGGCGCATCGATATCGAGCGCTTGAAATTCGGCGCGCTCGCGCTGGGCTTGAGTTCCTTCGGTGCGCTCGTCCACGTCCCGGCCGATTACGATGTCGCCGAACCGATCGTCATCACGTACCACATCGATGCAGCGACCGCGTTCCCGCGCACCCTCGTCTTTTTAGAGCCCGGCGCGCGCGCAACCGTCATCGTAGCGTTTCGCAGCCGCAGCGGCGCATTCGTTGCCGGCACGAGCGAACTCATCGTTGAAGAGCGCGCGCATCTGCAGTATGCGACGACGCAGCATGTCGATTCCGGTTCCGTCGCCGTCGAAACCGCGCTCGCGCATGTCGGTCGCGACGGGACGATCGCGCTGGCGAGTGCGGATTTCGGCGACGGCCTCATCGTTCGCGATCGCGAGAGCTCGCTGGAAGCACCCGGCGCTCGGATGGAGCAGAGCGCGATCTTTCTTCCGACCGGCGAAGGGCATCTCGACGTTGCTGCAACCGTCCGTCACACCGCAGCAAATACGTTTTCGCAAACCGTGGTGAAGGCCGCGGCCGGCGAGCGCGCCATCGCCCGTTTTCTCGGCAATATCGTGATTCTTCCCCACGCTGCGGGAAGCGAGGCCTCGTTGCGCGATGACGCGCTTATCCTCGGGCCGCAAGCGCATATCGATTCCGTTCCGGCGCTGGAGATCGCCTGTAACGACGTGAAGGCCTACCACGGA
Source organism: bacterium (assembly GCA_021782295.1). The sequence continues at coordinate 4,909 of JAJXVC010000047.1, forward strand.
GCGACGATCGGTGCGATCGACGACGAGCAGATATTCTACCTTCGCTCGCGCGGACTCGACGACACCGAAGCTCGGCGTACGATTGCGTTGGGATTTTTCGAGCCCGTCGTCGACGCTTTCCCGACCGCCGCCTTACGCGAATCATTGACGCGCCGCATCGTCGAAACGTTACGATGAGCGGGACGGCAAGCGCAGTGGTCAAGGGCGAACGCGACGTTCGCGCCGATTTTCCTATTCTCGGCGAGCGCACGTCGCGCGGAAAACCGTTGATCTATCTCGATTCAGCGGCGACGTCGCAGAAGCCCCAAGTCGTCATCGATGCACTCGATCGTTACTATCGCGAATACAACGCCAATATCCATCGCGGGGTCTACGAGATCGCGGCGCGCGCAACCGATGCCTTCGAAGAGGCTCGCGCGAAGGTCGCCCGTTTTCTCAACGCCGGTGAACCGGCGGAGATTATCTGGACGCGCAATGCCACCGAAGCGATCAATCTCGTTGCGTGGAGTTGGGGCGGCGCAAACGTGCATGCGGGTGATGTCATCCTGGTCTCGGAGCTCGAACATCACTCCAACCTCGTACCGTGGCAGTTGCTTGCCGAACGCACCGGGGCGGAGTTGCGTTTTATTCCGGTCGATGACCGCGGCGAACTCCAACTCGATCGGCTCGACGCGTTGCTGGAACGCTGTGTGCTCGTCGCCGTCGCGCATGTCAGCAACACGTTAGGGACGATTCTGCCGGTCGCCGAGATTGTCGCTCGCGCGCACGCCGTCGGTGCCGTCGTTCTCGTCGACGGGGCGCAGGCCGCTCCGCATCTGCCCGTCGACGTTCGCGCACTCGATGCCGATTTCTACGTACTCTCCGCGCACAAAATGCTCGGTCCCACCGGAATCGGCGTACTCTACGGAAAGCGCTCGCTGCTCGAGTCGATGCCGCCGTTTTTAGCCGGCGGCGATATGATCCGCAACGTTTCGTACCAGCGCTCGAGCTTCAACGAACTTCCCTGGAAGTTCGAGGCCGGGACGTCGAATATCGCCGATGCGATCGCCTTCGGGAGCGCGATCGATTACCTCACCGCCTACGGTATGGAGAGGCTTCGCGCCCACGAACGCGCCCTGCTCGCCTATGCCTTCGAGCGGTTGGCAACGCTGGAGGAACGCGGCCTCGCAATCTACGGCCCGCACGACCCCGGTCGCAGCTCCGGCGTCATCTCGATGAATTTCGCCGATATTCACGCGCACGATCTCGCCTCGATCCTCGATACCGAGGGTATTTGCATTCGCGCCGGGCACCATTGTACGATGCCGCTTATGGGACGCCTCGACCTGGCCGCCACTGCGCGCGCGTCGTTCTACCTCTACAACGATCGAAGCGACGTCGATGCGCTCGTCGCCGGCTTAGAAAAGGCAGCTACGATTTTTCGGCTCTCCTAGCCGCAAAATCGCCGACCCGGAGAAAGCAACGATGGACGACTTTTACCGCGATTTCATTCTCGACCACTATCGCAACCCGCGCAATTTCGGGCATCTCGAAAAGCCCGATGCCGTTGCCGAAGATCGCAATCCGCTCTGCGGCGATGAAATGCGCGTCGAGATCGACGTCGACGAGGCCGGGAAGGTCAGCGACATTCGCTTCTCCGGGAAAGGCTGCGCAATATCGCAAGCCTCCGCATCGATGCTCATCGAAAGCGCGAAGGGGAAATCACTTGAAAGCATTCTCGCACTCAACGAAGAGAGCGTGCTGGAGAATGTCGGCATCGATATCAGCCCGACGCGCATGAAGTGCGCGATGCTCGGGCTCGGTGTGTTGAAGAGCGCGGCGCTCGCCGGAATCGCTAAGGCAAACCCGGAGTAGCCGAACTCGCGGCGTGCGAGAGGATCGTGTCGCGTCCGTTCTGTTTCCCGACCAAAAACGTCATCGTGTAGTGTTTGACCCCGACGATAATCTGTGCGGTGACGCTCTGCGCGCCGCTCGCGGTTGGGGTGCTGTCGACCGCGCCGATCTGTAACGTCCCGTCGATGAACGTGTCCGGGTTGCCGCTTGCGAGCAACGCCGCGGCCCCCGCGCTATCGCCGCGCGCAAGATCGGCGAGATAGACGCGTACCAGCGCGCGCGCCGCCGAACCGGCGAGCGCCGGAGCGCGCGGCGTGGCAGTACTCTTCGGAGCGACTCTCGGGGTGAGGGTTGGCCGCGCCTTCGGCGAGGTGAGGGTCGGCCGTGCCTTCGGCGAGGCGACGGCAGCCGGGCGAAGCGTCGCTGAAGGCTCCGCGGCGGTCGGCGTCGGTTCCGGGCTCGAACTCGGGCTCGGGCTCGAGCTCGGCGTCGCACTCGGCGACGCTTTCGGACTCGGCGTCGATTTCGGGCTCGGCGTCGTCTTCGGTGTCGGCGTAGCGACTGGCGCAAGCGTCGGCGTCTGCGTTGGAACCGGCGAGATACTCGGGAGGCTTTTCGGTAGGTGCGCGTGCATCGCCGTTAAGCGCCCCGCAAGCCCACCGATCGCGAGCCCTGCGAGCACGACTAAAAGGCCGAGAAGTAGTACCGGCATCCAACCACCTCCCTCGGGAGGCGGTTCGCGACGGCGACGGTTCGAAAGATCGTTCATGACGCTATAGCGCGGAAGTACGCGCTGCGGGCAGGCTGATCCTCGATTTGACGGCGAAGTATTCTCGCGTGATCCACGTGAGGGTTCCGCTCGATCTCAATGCCATTGCCGACGGCGATGCAAGTGCGTTCGCCCTCGCGACTCCGCTCTCGCTCGTGCAGATCCTCGCGCTCGCAGTGCGACAGAGCATCGGCGAACGCGCTCCGCGCGATCTCTTCGAGAGAAACTTCGAGCGCACGCTTGCTGCACTCGACGCCGGTGATATTACCGTCACCGTCGACGGGCGCGAATGCCGACGCCTCGATGAAGTGATCGTCTGCGGCACCGATGCGTCGGTGCGATTCTTTCTCAGTCGCGCGCGTCTCTCCGCGCTCGCCGCGTTCTTTCGCTAGCGCCGCATGTCGGTTCAACCGCTCCCGCTCTCGGCGCTTCTTCGAGAGGCTTTCACGCGTTTGCGAGATCGCTGGAAAGGAACGCTCGCGGCAACGGCAATCGGTTGCGCACTCGTTCTGGCGATCTCCCACGCACCGATGCGGCCGCTGGTCGCACAGAGCGCCGCGCAACTCATCGTGCTGCCGCTGCTGGCCGGCTTTATCTATCTCTGGGTCACCGATCTTCCCGACGGCACCGAGCGCCCGCTCGGCGCCACGCTCGAGCGCCTGCTCGAGCGTTCCTGGGCGATCATTCTCATCGACTTCGTGCTCTCGCTGGTCCAATCGGTAACGCCCCTCCCGAGCATGATCCTCTGGGATCTCATCCTCGTTCCGCTCCTCGCAGCGACGATCTTTGCCGACGTCGCCGCAACGCTCGACGACGATCGCTCTACGCTCGCGCTGATCCCGCATGCGATTGCGCGCACGCTCTCGTTGGCGATGCACGCGCGCAACTTTGGGCGCATGTGTCTGCTCCTCGCTGCCGAGTTCGGGCTACAGGCGATTCTTCTGGAGATCGCCACCATTCTTCCGCAGCGATTCAGCGCCGACGGAACGCTGGTACTCGCAAGTATCGCGCAGGTCGTTCTCGCGGCAGTGGCGGCGCGCATCTTCGTCGAATCTTCTTCTTTGCACCCATGAAACGCATCGTCGCCGCGCTCTTCTCCGTTCTACTGCTCGGCGCTCGCGCCGCCGCACAGTGTCCCTCAGCGCTCTCGCGCTTTCAGGGCAAGGATGCTTATACCATCGACGGCCGCAACGTGATGACCGTCGTTTACGACGGGACGCAGAGCCTCCGGGTACGCCGCGTCGGAGCGAACCTTCGCTTCGAGAACGATATCACGTACACGAAAACGCTCGGCTCGCGCGTCCGTCGGAAATCCGCGCGTGTCGTACGCATCCTCACCCCCAATCTTCGCGAGATTCGCACCTCGCTCAACCAAGATGAGGACTCGCTCTCCCTTCTCGACCAGCCCTTTGCAGCGCGCATCGATGCAAGGACGCTTGCCGCACTCGCCGGGCTCGCGCAGTCGATTCCCTTCACCGCTTCATCGCCGTTGGGGGGCGAACCGCTCCACGGAAGCCTGCGCACGATCGCATCGTCCTTGAAAGCTCCCGTCGGCGGCGTACGCGTGGCGTTTACCGCATCGGGCCCAATGCGCGGCCCGTTACCCGAACTACCGACGGCAAGCATCGACGGGAAAATGTCTCTCGTCGGCACCGCCGAGTACGATGCGACCGGCTCGCTCGTTCGCTTGCGTAGCCGCCTTCGCATTACCGGCGTACTCGCAGCCTCCGGACAGAGCGGCCCGATTCAGATCCTCTTCGTGCGACACTTCGCACCCGATTGCGCGCAGGCCGTCGCTCCCACGCCATCGCCGACTCCCTAAACGCGGGAAACCGGCGCGCTTGCCGTGAAACCGTCCACCTGGCCGCGGCGGTTGGGGAGATCATATGATCGCCTACGCGCCGCCGATGAGGGAGATTCCGTTGCTACCTGCGGTCGGGAGGGCGCGTGTCGCGGGCGATGGCTCGTCCGGTGCGGCGTCGGCATTCATCCCGAGCACTTCGACCTTCGATCGGATCGTTAGCGACTATCAACGTCGTCTCTACGGTTTCGCCTTACGTATGACGGGCAACCGAGAAGATGCCGAAGAGATCGTCCAAGATGCTTTCGTGCGTGCGTTTCGCGCGCTCGGAAAGATGGGCGAAGAGCAACGACGCGATCTTCGTTTGCAGCCCTGGCTCTACACGATCGCCCTCAATGTCACGCGCAATCGTCTGCGGAGTAAGAAACCCCCGAGCGTCGCCATCGACGCACTCGCCGATCCCGACGCGTTACTGCGCGATGCGGGCGAGCGGCCGGTGCAGCCGGAGGCGGTCGTCGAGCGCAACGATGAAGTCGCGATGGTCGAACGGGCGCTGCTCTCGCTTCCGACCCATCTTCGCGCCGCCGCGACCCTGCGATTCATCGACGGGCGAAGCCACCCCGAGATCGCCGAGATTCTCGGCCAGCCGATCGGGACCGTGAAATCGCACGTCCATCGAGCGGTGCGAATTCTCCGCAAGATACTCGGCCCGCAATTGGGTCGGTTCGTCAAAGATACCGATGAGGAGTTGAGCGATGCGCTGTCGTGATGTCGACGCGATGTGGGACGAAGTCCGTTGCGATGGGACGGCCACCCTCCACGAAGCGGTTCATATCCACGTGGATGCCTGTCCGACCTGCAACGAAGCCTACCGACAGTACGAAGCACTGGCGCACAAACTGCAATCGCTTCCCTCTCCCGAGCCGACCTGCGATCTCGCGCGAAAGGTCGTCGAGCATATCGCCGAGTTGCAACGCCGCAAACGTCTCGATCCCATCCATCTCGTTGTCGTCGATTCGCCGATCGGCCGTCTCTACATCGGCCACCGCGAAGCGCGAATCGCCTACGTCGGCATCGATTTAGGAGAGCCCATCGCCGAGGTCGTCGCTCGGGTCGAACGCCGACTGCGCCGCCCCGTCGATCGCGCCGATCTTCCGACCGCGCTGCGCTCCACCATCGAGAAGTTCTTCACCACCTGGAAGGTCGATGCGTCCTCGGTCGATATCAGCGATCTGACGCCGTTCGAGCAGGCGACGCTCCGCGCGACCGTCGCAATCCCGCCGGGCGAGGTGCGTTCCTACGGCTGGCTCGCCAAACAGATCGGTCGCCCGAGTGCCGCGCGCGCCGTCGGGCGCGTGATGGCGCGCAACCCGATTCCCATTCTGGTGCCCTGCCATCGCGTGGTCGATTC
>JAJXVC010000048.1 GCA_021782295.1 bacterium
TGCAGGTTTGGGCGAATGCCGACACGCCGGAGGATGCGCGAAAAGCGCGCGAACTCGGCGCTCAAGGGATCGGACTCTGTCGCACCGAGCACATGTTTATGGCGCGCGAACGCCTGCCCGTCGTGCAGGAGATGATTCTCGCCGCCGATGCAGAGGCGCGCGCGCGCGCGCTCGAGCGCTTATTGCCGTTCCAACGCGAAGATTTTGTCGGTATTCTTGAAGCGATGGCCGGCCTGCCGGTGACGATTCGTCTCCTCGACCCGCCGCTTCACGAATTTTTGCCGTCGCTCGAGTCGCTGCTCGTCGAAACGACGGAATTACGGATCCGCGAAGGCACCGAATCGGCACGGTACAAAGAACGCGAAGCGCTTTTGCGGCGCGTCGAACAACTCCACGAACAAAACCCGATGCTTGGCCTTCGCGTCTGCCGACTCGGCATTCTCTATCCTGAGATCTATGCGATGCAAGTGCGCGCGATCTTCGAGGCTGCTTGCACGTTGAAGGCGCGTGGAGTCGACGCTCGCCCGGAGGTGATGATCCCCGGCGTCGGCACGCCCGAAGAGATGCGCTTTACCTACGACGCCGCGAAGGCCGTCGCCGACGCCGTGCTTGCCGAGCGTGGAATCGCTCTCGAATACCATATCGGAACCATGATCGAATTACCGCGCGCCTGCGTCGTCGCAGATGAGATCGCGCAGCGAGCGGAGTTCTTTTCTTTCGGGACCAACGATCTCACGCAGACGACGTACGGATATAGCCGAGATGACGCCGAGGCATCGTTCATCCCCCATTACCTCGAAAAGCGCGTGCTCAAGGACGATCCGTTTCAGGTACTCGACCAACGCGGGGTCGGCGCGCTCATGCGTCAGGGTGTCACACTCGGCCGCTCAGCTCGCCCGGGGCTCAAAATCGGCATTTGCGGAGAGCACGGCGGCGAGCCGAACAGTGTGATGTTCTGCCATACGCTCGGGCTCGATTACGTCTCCTGCTCTCCCTATCGCGTCCCGATCGCTCGCCTCGCGGCGGCCCAGGCGGTCTTGGCAGAGGCGGGCGTCGCTGCACACACGACGACCTGACGTTGATCTTTCGGTCATACCTTGGAGAGAGCGGCGCAACAGCGCTGGGGTAGTGTTCGGTCCTGAAACTTGCTTCGGGGAGGACCGATAGTATGAGTAGCATGATCGACACGCTTGCGATCTCCAAACGCCTTCAACGAGCCGGCGACTCTCCGGAACATGCGGATGCCGTCGCTGAGGTCTTTGGGATGCTCCTTCAGGAAAACGTGGTAACGAAGGTCGATCTTCGAGACGCCTGCAACGTGCTCGACAAGAAGATCGATACGGTTGCGGCGACGCTCGACAAGAAGATCGATACGGTTGCGGCGAACCTGGGTAGCGATATTCGCGGGTTGAGCGAGCGAGGCGAGTCGCTCGCGGCGCGCTATGAAGGGCGACTCTCTCGCGCGATGCTCACACTCTTCGTCGGCCTCACAGGGGTGATAACGCTCGCGACTTCGTTGCTCATGGCGCATATTCACTAAACCTCGCGATGCTCCGCCGCGTGTTTCGCGTCAGCGTCGCATGGCGACTAACGTGTCTTTGCAGATCGCACGCGCTTCGGCAATGCTTCCGGCGGAACGCGTGACGAATATCTTGCGCCAATACACGCGCCCGGAGAGTTTCGCGATTAAATCGGAGGCCTCGCGCGCGTCGACGATTCCTGCGGCGCCGGTGACCCAGACGGTTCGCGAACCGGGATCGTCGAGAACGAGCGGCAACCGATGAAGGAGCTGCGACTGCGAGTCAGCCCAGATGCCCGCATCGCCGAAGCGCTCGCGTAGCGCCGCTTCGCAGGCCTCGAATGCGCGAAGATCTCGTTCGGCATTAAATTCAGCGGCGAGTCCATAGAGCCGCGTGCGTTCGCGCAATGCAGCAGCAGCGGCGCTCTGCCGGTCGTTGAGCTCGTTCAAAACGCGAAAGTCGTCCCAACGCAAAAATTCGTCGATTGGGTCGAGCGCACGTGGATCGGGCCATAATTCGTGGAGAACATCTTGAAGGATACGTTCGAAGAGTCGCGTCGTGTGGTGGAAATAGACCGAAGCGAACATCATATAGCGCGCGAGAACGAAGGATTCCAAAGCGACGACGCCCCGTCCGTCGATTCCAAGAACGAGTTCGCCGTTTCGATCGATCAAACGAAGCGATGCGAGAAGTTGTTCGGCATCGTACCGGCCGTTCACCACGCCGGTAAAATAGGAGTCGCGTTGCAAATAATCCATTCTGTCGGCGTCGAGGTTTGGCCCGCTGACGAGTTCGCGCAACGCCGGGTATCGCGCGTCACCCGAGCCGAGTATAAGCCCAAGCACCTCGTCGGGATCGATATCGAGTCCCTCGATCCGCGAGCGCATCGAGGGCTGTGCCAAGAGTGCTGCCGTTCGCGCTTCGTGCGGCATCCCGAGCACCGCTTCGCAGGCGTGGCTGAAAGGGCCGTGACCGATATCGTGGAGCAGCAATGCGACGCGCAGCAGGCGTCGCTGCGCCGCGATTTCGCGCTCGTTTGAAAAGAGCGCGCGGTCGTGCTCGACGATGGCGTCGAATGCGCGCGTACCGATTGCCATCGCGCCGAGCGCATGGGTAAAACGTGAATGCTCCGCGGAGGGGAACGCGAGGTAAGCGAGCCCGAGTTGACGCAAGCGGCGCATACGCTGCATGACGGGGAGATCGAGCAACGCCGCCTCTCCGGGGGCGAGCTCGATGAAGCGGTGGATCGGGTCGAAAATGCGCTTCACCCGGCGTAGGCTTCGCTCCCTCGCAAACGGAAACCCCGTGGGGCAGTGGCTTTCGACCGTTCTTCGCTGCGCGAGGTACTCGCGCGCACCGATCTCGTTGCCTTTATCGGCCAGTACGTTCCCTTGAAAAAGCGTGGGAACGACTTCGTCGGTCTCTGCCCTTTCCACGGGGAGAAAACGCCGTCGTTCCACGTCCATCCCGATCGCGGTTTCTACAAATGCTTCGGTTGCGGAAAGGGCGGGGATGCGATCTCGTTCCTCATGGAGCGCGAAAATCTCCCCTTTCCGGAAGCGGCGCGCATGCTCGCGGCGCGTGCCGGGGTCGAATTGGAGCCGGAGCGCCCCGAGCAGGCGCGCGCGCGGAGCGAAAAAGAGCGCATCTACGAAATCAATGCCGTCGCCGCCGCATACTTTCACCGCACGCTCGCCGCTCCCGAAGGCGCGCGCGGGAGCGAATATGCGAAAGAGCGCGGGCTTGACGACGACACGATCGAAAAATTCAACATCGGCTATGCGCCCGACCGCTGGGACGGGCTCGTCGCCGAATTAACGCATCGCGCGCTCGATCTCTCGCTTGCGGAACGGGCGGGGCTCGTGCGGATGGGACAGCGCGGGTATTACGATTTTTATCGCGATCGTTTGATGGTGCCGACGCGCAATACAACCGGCGAGATCGTCGCCTTCGGCGGGCGAAGCGTCGGTGATGGCCAGCCGAAATATCTCAACACCACGACGACTCCGGTCTACACCAAAGGGCAGGGGCTCTTCGCCTTGGAGATCGCGCGGCGTGCGGCAAAAGAGAGCGGAACGCTCGTCGTCGTCGAGGGTTATCTCGATTGCATCGCCCTTCACCAGGCCGGAGTAGCAAACGCCGTTGCGTCGCTCGGCACGGCGTTCACCGCCGAGCAGGCCGACGAACTGCGCAAATATGCCGATCGCATCATTCTCTGTTACGACGGCGATGCCGCCGGGAATGCCGCCGCACTCCGCGCGATCGATATTGCGGCGACGAAGATCGAACGCGCCGGCGCAAGTCTGCGCATTTGCGTCTTACCGGTCGGCGAGGACCCCGACAGTTTCGTGCGCAAGCGGGGGCGTGCCGCCTTCGATCAACTTCTTGCCGATGCGATTCCTGCGGTGCAATTTAAGCTCGATCCACGCATTGCACGGCTGGAGAGCGGCTTTGAGAATCCGGCGGCGATCGCGCGCGAGGCTGAAGAGATCGTGCGTCGGCTGGTGCCGCGCGAAGAATGGGATCGCTGGCGTACATATGTCGCGATGCGGCTTGGACTCGCGGTCGACGATTTACGGGCGGCGGCGCGTGTCGACGCAATTGCCGGATTCGGGCGGCAGAGCGATCCCGGGAATGGAGGCACCCGCCGTGGCAACTCGCAGATCGGTGCTCCCTCGAACGAACGCGAACTCTTGGCGATTTTCATCGAGCATCCCGATCTTATCGCGCTCTACGCCGATGCGATCGCTCCCCACGAATTCCGCGACGAGCGCTATCGCCGCATTCTGCTCGCGCTCTTCGAACGAGGGAAGGACGCCGAAAGCTCGGGCGAGATTTTTGCGATCTTTATCGAAGATGCCGAACTTTTGGCGATCGTTGCGGCATTAGGGCAGGCAGATCGCAGTTCGACACCTCGTTATCGGGGCGTCGAGGAGGCCAAGGCGCACGTACAGCGGATACTCGAGCACTTCGAACACGAGCGCGAGCGCAGGCGGCTCGACGAGCTCAATCGGGAGGTCGATTCCCTCCTGGAGGCGGGAGATCCGATTCCCGATATCCTCCGACAAGAGTTGGCGGCGCTAACAAAACGCTTGCAATCGTAACCTTTCGGCAACGACAAAGGGTCTTGACAATGGTTGGCTCGAATGAATCGGGCCGACGCACGTATCTATGGCAAAAAAGAAAACAGCAACAGCGACGATGACCGCTCCCGCAGCTACGCCCTCCGGCGCGGCGGCGCAGCCTGTCATTTCTCTATCGGAGATTCGCGATCGGCTCGTCACCCTTGGGAAGACGCGCGGCTCGCTTACCTACACCGAAATTAATACCGCAGTCGAAGTCGTCGAGGATGTTACCCCCGAGGATCTCGAGCAACTGCTCGACGATGTCGCCGCCGCCGGCGTTGAAATCGTCGACGAACAGAAAGAGAGCAAGGCCGACGTCGCTGAAGCGGTCATCGCCGATACGCTCTCGCTCGACGACCCCGTCCGCATGTATCTCAAAGAGATCGGCCGGGTGCCGCTGTTGACGATGGAAGAAGAGCGTTCGTTAGCGATGCGCATCGAGGCCGGTATCCTCGCCGAAAAAGCCAATGGACGCGTTCGTCGCACGCTCACCCCCGACGCGACGCTCGCCGAGCGTCAACTGACCGAAGCGAATCTGCGGCTGGTCGTCTCGATCGCCAAGAAATACGTCGGCCGCGGGATGCTCTTCCTCGACCTCATTCAAGAAGGCAATATGGGGCTGATCCGAGCGGTCGAGAAATTCGATTACCGCAAGGGCTATAAATTTTCGACCTATGCGACGTGGTGGATTCGACAGGCGATCACCCGCGCGCTCGCCGATCAGGCGCGCACGATTCGCATTCCCGTCCACATGGTTGAAACGATCAATCGCCTGGTGAAGGTCTCACGCCAACTCTTACAGGTATTGGGGCGCGAGCCGACCGTCGAGGAGATTGGGCGCGAGATGGGCCTCACCGCAGAAAAAGTGCGCGAGGTCATGAAGATCAGCCAAGATCCGATCTCGCTGGAGACCCCCATCGGGGAAGAAGAAGATTCGCATCTCGGCGATTTTATCGAAGATCAAGAAGCGATCGCCCCCGCCGAGGCGGCTTCGGTGATGCTGCTCAAAGAAAAAATGGCCGACGTTCTCCAGCACCTCACCGATCGCGAGCGAAAGGTTTTGGTGCTCCGCTTCGGTCTCGAAGACGGGCACCAGCGGACATTGGAAGAGGTCGGCCAAGAGTTCGGCGTTACGCGCGAGCGTATTCGCCAGATCGAGGCGAAGGCGCTGCGCAAGCTGCGCCATCCCTCGCGCGGGAAAGTCCTCAAGGACTACTGGCAGGGCGACTAAACGCCGCTACATTCCGCCCATTCCGGCGTTCTTCGTCGGATGCACCAGCGGATTTTTTTCAGCGAAGGCCCCGTTGGGATTCGGCGTAATCCAGACGATGAGATCCCAGATCGAGGGGTATTCGAAGAGATGCTTCACGCTGCTTGCGCTCTGGACTTTCCCCATCTTCACCAACGTCGATGCGGAGGGAAAGAGCGGGTCGCCGCCTGCGTCAACGAAGGCCTTGAGCGAGGTCGCGTGATAGGAGTCCATACCCATCGCATCGACCGCTACCCAGTGAAAGTGTGCTGGAATGTGAATCCAACGAGCGGGGTTCACACCCCAAAGGTTGGGAGCATGCGGTGAGTCTCCGACCGGAACCGAGAAATCGGCTCCGAGCAGATGCCCGTGTACGTCGTACCAGAGTTGGCTCGGATGCGCCGGACCGGTGCTAAGCCAATGCAGATTGGCGTAACTGATCGCTCCGGTATTGTCCTCGTTGGTATACCGGAAATAGCCTGCGCGCCGGGCGTCGGCAATGGTGGCGAAGCGTTGAGCGAGATCGGCTTGCATGCGGTGGACGAAAGCGATTTCGCTCCCTTGTGGCTTGGGCGAGAGCGGCGCCGCTCCAATGAGGCTGATACCGAGTGCGAGTGAGGCGCACGCGAGTGCGAGGCGTCGGAACATGGGGAAGCCCTTTCTCAAGCGGGTGAAGAGGTGGGTGCCGATGCCGGTGTCGGGGTCGATGTCGGCGTCGGCGTCGGTGTCGGCGATGCGGTCGGTCGTGGCGTCGGATGCGCTCGATCGATGTGCGGGTGCGCCGGCGTCATCAACGGGATCGGCGTAAAAGCCGCCGCGGGAGTTGCGGAGAGAACCGGAAGCGGGGGTGGAGTAGCGATGAACGCGGTACCATCGACGACGGTCACGAGCGCAGCAGCCTCGGCGCGCACCTGCGTTCCTTTCTCGAGATTGATGTTGCGGCCGCGCCGAAACGCTTCGAAGAGCACGTGCGGCGGAAAAAGAATATTGGCGACCGTGTCTTCGAGCCCGACCGTCGATTCATGCCCGATCGTCGTGTGAACGGTGAGCCGCGCGGAGGGGGCGACCAACGGCAACTCTTTGCCGTCGGCGAGTTTGAGCGGCTCGAAGAAAATATCGACGTACCCGTAGACATCGCCGCTCGCTGCCGCGCGGACGTTGAGTACTTTGATGCGCTCCGGGCTCCCCGCCGGCGCAAGCGTCACGCCGTCGACGCGCAACGGCTCGATGAGATGCGCACGCACGACTTCGCCGCGCTGCGAAGTCACTGACGAAAGCGGATCGTCGAGAGCGAAAAACAGCGAAGTCGACCGAGCGCCGTTGCCTCGGAGTGCCGAAGCGATGGTATTCTGCGGCGGCGGAGTGGCGATGACGACGGCGCGCAGCGGCGGTGCTGGGAAGAGCGTTGCTGCGCCCGCCGCTACGAGTGCAAGCGCAACGCCGACCGCGCGCAGGCTAGCTCGCGCGCTCTTCTTCCTCGGCGACGATTGCGGCGCGTTTGCCCTGTTCGATGAGTTCTTTAACGCGCTGTCCGCCTTTTTGTCCGATGCGTTCGTAGAAATCTGCTCCATATCGATCTCGGGTCGCTTCGCCGCCTTTCTTGCCACCCTTTTTCCCGATCTCTTCGTAGAACGCATGACCGTGCGATTTCTTCGTCGCCAATCCGCCTTTTCGGCCGATCGCTTCGTAGAATTCGGGGCCGTACTTGGCTTTGACGGTTTGCCCGCCTTTTTTGCCGGCCTCGCGGACCGACATGCCGGGGGCTTTGGGCTGAGGTTCGCGCTTGTCGGACATTGCTCGTTGCTCCCTTATGCCCCCATCGGGAGCATGGTATGGTGTCAGAGGTCGGCAGGCTGCCGCGCTCTGTATCTGTTAAGAACGCCTCGAAATCGTATTTGGTTGGGCTTGAGGCCCAATTCGCATCAAAAAAATGGAGAACGCCCGTGAGAAGCCCGCGAACCCCCCTGATCGCCCTCGCCGCGGCTGCGACGCTCGCCCTTCCCGGCCTGCCGGGGGCTGCCGCAACGACGACGATGCCGCCGGCGCTGCAGATGCTGATCCTCGAGCAGAAGCGCTCGCTCGGGCACGGAACGCTAGCCCACCTGCTCGACACGGGGGATACACTCGTCGCGGTCCGCGCCGCGCTCGCTCTCGGAAGGACGAAGCAGCCGGCCGCCGCTCCGGTTCTGCTCAACCACGTTGCCGACTCGCGCCCGGCGGTTCGGGCGCTCTCGTTCTTCGCGCTGGGCCTCCTCGCCGACGGGCGCGGTATCCCGGCGATGCTGCGCGGGATGCACGACAAGAACAGCGCGGTTCGGGTCGGTGCCCTCGATGCGCTCGACCGCGAGGTGATGGCGGCGCAGGTCCCCGCCGCGCTCCTCCATCGCATCGCACGGGCCGAGATGCATGCGGCCCTCAACGATGCGAACCCGATCGTGCGCTCGATCGCCGCGATCGATCTCTTCGCTTTCGCAACCGGTCCCGAGGCCCCGAAGGCGGAGGGCGTGCTGGTGAAGGTTTTCGGCAGCGACCGTTCGATCGCCGTACGTCGGGCCGCAATGTGGGCGATATTCCGTGGATATGCAGCGACGGTACCGCGGAGAATCCTCGTGGGGGCGCTCGCAAGCCCTGACAGCGTCGTACGGATCGAAGCGGTTCGAGCGATCGGCGGGAGCAAAGATCCGGCACTCCTCTCGGCGCTCCAGCCGATGCTGCACGACCGGTCGTGGCGCGTCCAGGAGCAAGCCGCCGAGTCGATCCTTGCGCTCCAAGGGCGACCGGCGACACAGCATTGGAAGAAGATTCCGGCCTGGGTTCATCTCCCACCGATCCACCCAAGCCCGCTCGACAAACTCCCGGCCCTGCCGCGCCCGGCGCAGCCGCGCCTCCCCGCCCCGCCGAATCCATCGGCGATCTCGCCGACGCTCTCGCTCGACCCCACCACGGCGGCGGAGATGATCGGACCGGCCCCGGGGGCGCATCCGCGCGTACGCATCGTGACGACGCAGGGGAATATCTATCTCGAACTCTTCCCCGAGTGGGCTCCGTTGACGGTCGAGAATTTCTTGAACGTTGCCGCGCGCGGCTATTACGACAACCAACCGTGGTTTCGCATCGTGCCGGATTTCGTGGTGCAGACCGGCGATCCGTCGGCGGAAGCACCGGGGCTCGGCTACACCATCGGCGCCGAAGAGAATCCGATGTTACAGCGGAGTGATATTCTCTCGATGGGGCTCGATTATCCGAACGGTAAACCGGCGCGCGACTCCGCATCGACGGAATATTACATCACGCTCTCGCCGCAGTATCATCTCGACCGCGATTTCACGGTCTTCGGGCGAGTGATCGCCGGCTCGGCGGTGCTCGCGCATCTCACCGAGGCCGATCGCGTGATTCGCATCGATCGCATCGCTGATGTCGAGATAAAGGCGACGCCGCCCCAATAAGCCCGTTGCGTTAGAAAAGGCGGCGCGAATCGAGGAGGATCGTTACCGGGCCGTCGTTCACCGAAGCGACGGCCATCGTTGCGCCGAAGCGACCGTAGGCGACGCGAAGCGATCCTCGTTCGAGCAACGTGCCGACGTTTTCGTAAAGGCTTTTCGCCTGCTCTCCGGGCGCAGCGGCAATGAACGAGGGCCGCTTGCCGCTCCGTGCGTCACCGAGCAGTGTGAACTGCGAGATCAGCAATACGGAGCCGCCGCTCTGGTGAATATCGAGGTTCATTTTCCCACCCTCGTCTTCCCAAATTCGCAGCCCAAGGATCTTGTCGGCGATCGCGCGCGCATCGCGCTCGTCGTCATCGCGGGCGACGCCCAACAGCACGAGGAGTCCCGCGCCGATCGCGCCGACGATTTCATCGCCGACGCGAACGCTTGCTTCCGATACGCGCGTGAGGACGGCGCGCACCGACGCTACTTGCTGAAGATCGAGGAGAGCGCGAAGAGCGCGTTCTCCCGCCGCTCCATGACGCGACGGAAGAAATATCCCGCCCAGTGCGTTCCAAACGGGACGTAGATGCGTACTCGGTGCCCGCGTGCGACGAGATCGCGTTGTAATCCGGGGCGACATCCGAAGAGCATTTGAAACTCGTAGCGATCCGGTGCTATGGAATGCTCGGCGATAAATCGTTCGAGTTCAGCCACGATGCCGACGTCGTGCGTTGCAAGCGCCGGATAATTTCCCTCGAGAAGCAGTTGCTTGGCATCGGCGAGAAATTGCGTACGGATATCGGGCATTGCCTTCACAGCGATCGCTGCAGGTTCGTTGTAGGCGCCCTTGCAGATTCTCACGCGCTGTCGCAGTGCAATCGCGTGCGCGATGTCATCGGGGGTGCGCTTAAGATAGGCTTGCAGCACCGGCCCGACATTCGTGCTTTTCGCGAAGGCTCGGTCGACGACGCGAAGCGTTGCGTCGGTCACGGCGCTTCCTTCCATGTCGACGCGAACGAAGGGATCGGGATTGGCCGCGGCTCGCTGGAGAACCGTCGAAAGGTTTTCCAGCGCGAAATCTTCGCCGACCAGCAAACCCATCGCCGAGAGCTTTACTGAGACGTTGGTCTGCAGGCCCGAAATCCCGATCGCGTCGAGCATCTCTAAATATGCATCGCGCGTCGCCGTGGCGGCGGTGGGATCGAGGACGTCCTCGCCGAGGAAGTCCAACGTCGCGCTCATCCCCTCGGAGTTGAGCTGGGCGACTGCCTCAAGGGCTGTTTTTATCGTCTCTCCGGCGACGAAGCGCTTTGCGAGGAAGAAAAAA
>JAJXVC010000049.1 GCA_021782295.1 bacterium
GGGCACCTTGGGCGCTGTTCTTTTCCCGGGTGGACCCGGCATCCGTATCGACACGCACATTTTCTCCGGTGCGAGCGTTCCGCCGTACTACGATTCGATGTTGGCAAAAGTGATTGCCTTTGCAAACACGCGCGACCAAGCAATTGCGCGAATGGAACGCGCGCTCCGTGAAACGCTGGTTGAAGGCGTTGCAACGACGACGGAGATGTGTTTAGAGATTCTCGCCACCGAAGGGTTTCGTAGCGGAACCTACGATATCGGTTTTCTTCCCCGCTTGCTCACGCAGCGCGTCGGATAGACGATGCCTTCTCGGCGCATGTTGCGGGAGCGTGCTTTGCAGGCGCTCTACGCAATCGAAGTCGGTGGGCGCGAGCCGGCCGAAGTACTCGAAGAAGTATTCGGAAGCGGGGGTGCAAGCGAGGAGCGCTCGTTCGTGCGCGAACTCGTTCTCGGGACGATTGATGGTGCAAGCGCTGCCGACGAGCGCATCGGCCCGGCGCTCCAGGGATGGACGCTCGACCGTCTTGCGATCGTCGACAGGACGATTCTTCGTTTGGCGGTCTGTGAGTCCGAACGAAGCGAAGCCCCGCCTCGGGCGGTCATTATTAACGAGGCCGTCGAACTTGCCAAACGCTATTCAACGCCGGAGGCCGCGCGCTTCGTCAACGGCGTTCTCTCCGGCATTCTAGGCGATGCGAAGAGCGCCGAGGCGTAAACCCCGTCGCCCGGTGCGATGGAAAAGCATCTGGCTGATCGCACTCCTGCTCGTTATATTCGGAGTGGGCACGTTTGCGGGCATGGTGTTGGTGATATCTCGTAATCTGCCCGACGTTCGTGAACTTTCCGATTATCAGCCGGAAGGCGCAACGCGGATCTTTGCCGCCGACGGCAGTGTGCTCGGCAGCGTGTACAAACAGAACCGCGTCTACGTCCCGCTCGCGAAAATCCCCCCGATTGTTCGTGACGCGTTTATCGCGAACGAAGATCACACGTTTTATACTAATCCCGGAATCGATGTCGTCGGTATCATCCGCGCAGCAATCGCCGACGCGCTCCATCAACCGCTCGAAGGTGCTTCGACGATCACGCAACAACTCGCCCGCGGCCTCTTTCTCAACGACCGCATTACGATCACACGAAAAGTAGAAGAAGCCCTGTTGGCGCTGAAGATCGAACATTATTATACGAAAGATCAAATCCTCGAACGGTATCTCAACCTCATCTACCTCGGTGCAGGAGCCTATGGCGTCGATGCCGCCGCACGAACCTATTTCGGTCACAGTGTCTCGCAACTAACCATTGGGCAGGCCGCCATGATCGCCGGTGTCGTCGCTGCTCCCTCCGACTATTCGCCATTTGTCAATCTTCAGCTCGCGCGAGAACGGCAACGTCACGTACTCGGCCGCATGGTTGCAAGCGGATATATCACGCGAGCGCAAGCGCGCGCAGCATTTGCAGCGCCGCTGCATTTCGTAAAAGAACGTAGCGCGGGGCCGCTCGGCTATCGCGCACCGTGGTTTACCACCTACGTCATCGCCCGTTTACGCCGTCTTTTCGGGAATCGCGCAGTCCGCGAAGGTGGGCTGCAAGTCTATACGAGCCTCAACCCGCGCATGGAGAGCGATGCGCAATCGGCGATCGATTGGGGGTTGCGCGCAGCGAAGGCCGAGGGCATCGGTGCGCATCAAGCGGCGCTGGTTGCGATTCGTCCATCCACCGGCGAGATCGTCGCAATGATCGGCGGGAAGAAATTCTCCGCGAACGATCAATTCAATCGGGCGTGGCAGGCTCTGCGTCAACCCGGATCGTCGTTCAAAATTTATCTCTATACTGCGGCGATGAATAGCGGCCTCTCTCCGTCAACGGTGATGGATGACACGCCGGTCACCTATCCCATGTTTGACGGAAAGACGTGGTCGCCGCACGACGACGATAACCGTTTTATGGGACCGATCACGCTTCGCCGCGCACTTGCGCTCTCGCGCAATGTCGTGGCGGTGAAGCTCGCCGACCGCATCGGGCTCGATAAGTTCATTGCCTACGCTCACGCAATGGGTGTGCGTGCCCCATTGGAGCCGAATCTTTCGTTGGCCCTTGGAACCTCGTCGGTGAGCGTCCTCGATCAGGCGAGCGGATTTCAGACCTTAGCGAATCAGGGACTCCATATCACGCCGCGCTCGATTTTGATGGTTCGCGATGCGTATGGGAACGTCGTTCTCGACGACCGAACGCCGCGCGAACGACGGGTCGTTTCTCCGGCGACGGCGTTCCTGATGACCTCGATGCTCGAAGATACCATCGCCTACGGCACGGGCGTTAACGCGAACATCGGTCGCCCCGCTGCCGGCAAGACGGGGACGACGTCGGATTTTCGCGATGCGTGGTTTGTCGGCTATACGCCCGACCTCGTCACCGCCGTCTGGATGGGCAACGACAACGATTCGCGGATGATTGAATCGTACGGCGGCAACGTTCCGGCGCGCATTTGGGCGCGCTTCATGCGCGCGGCGCTTGCCAAGACGCCGCCGCATCCATTCCTCGTTCCAAAGGGTGTCGTGAAAGAGCCGACGTGTAACGGGGGCGTCGACTTTTTCCTGGCGGGGAATCAGAAGTCCGTGCATTGCGGGCACCCGAAAGTTCTGCCGTCGCCGGCGGCTTCGGCGAGCCCGAATCCGGATGCAACGCCGCCGCCGAATACCGCGGGTGACGGAACGAATTACATCCCGCTCGGTTCGACACCGCTCCCTTCGATGACACCGGCGCCGGCGACGAGCAGCGACACCGCGCAGGGGCCGACGCCGCAGGCAAGCGCAACGCCGTGAGCGAGGATGAAAAACTTCGCGCACCGATGACCGTTGCGGAGTTCTCGCAGCGCATGAGCGATCTCTTCGCGCGGGTTCCACGCTTTCGCGATATCGCCGTCAGCGGCGAGATTACCGGCATGCGTCCGTCATCGAACGCGATCTACTTCGACCTGAAAGATCAGGGAGCGCAGGGCGGCCCGGTGCTCTCGTGTTTCTTGCGCGCCGATCGCGTGCCCAACGATGTGAAACTCGCCGACGGGCTGGCCGTGGTTGCGCGCGGGGAGATCATCAACTACGGCCCGCGTAGCCGCTACTCGTTAACCGTTCGCGAGATTGCGGCGACCGGGCTCGGGTTGCTCTTCCTCGAATTTCAGGCGCTCAAGGATCGTCTGCAACGCGAGGGACTCTTTAACGACGACCGCAAACGCGCGCTGCCGCGCTTTCCGCGCAAGGTCGCCGTCGTCTCGACGCGCGAAGGGAAAGGCATCGAGGATTTCGTCCGCGAGATCGAAAAGCGCGCGCCCTTCGTCCACCTGCGCCTCTTCGATACACGCGTGCAAGGGATTGGCGCGGAGCGCGATATCGCCGCCGCAATCGAGCGCGCCGACCGCAGCGGCGCCGAGCTGATCGTGCTCGGGCGCGGCGGTGGTTCCTACGAGGATCTCTTCCCCTTCAATCGCGAGGAGGTCGTGCGCGCGATCGTCGCCGCGCAGACGCCGGTGCTGACGGCGATCGGCCATAGCGCGGATATTCATCTCGCCGATCTCGCCGCCGACGAGCACGCAAATACGCCGAGCCTTGCCGCCGAGCGCGTGCTGGCGGGGTGGATCAAGGCGGCGGAATGGTTGCCGAAGATGAGCGAGCGGCTTGGCTATGCAGCGCAACGGCGTCTCGATCGTGCAACGCACGACGTCGAAATGCGTTCGCGTGCCGTCGATGCGGCGATGGTCGCTCGTTTTGCAACGCTGCAGACGAAGATCGTACAACGCGAGCGAGCGCTGGCGGCGCTGGACCCGCGCGCACGCCTTGCCGCCCGCGCGGCGGCGATCGCTACAAAAAGCGAGCAACTCCAGGCCTCGGCGGTCGCGCTGCTGCGACGCGCGCGAACGCAGCTCGAGGTTCGCGGAGAACGGCTTCCGGAGCGCGTTGCCGGGCTCGCGTTGCGCAAGCGCTCGCTGCTCGATCTGCGCTCGGCTGCACTGCGGGGAGTCGATCCTCACGCACCGTTGGAGCGCGGATACGCAATCGTTCTTCGCGACGGCATTGCCGTCCGGAGCGCGCAGCAGTTGCAGGTCGGCGACGAAGTGCGTGCCCGCTTCGGCCGCGGGGCTGCACGCGCGCGCATCGAACGTATCGAAACAGAGGAGGGAGAGGTATGAGTGAACCCGGCGAGGCCTTCGAACAGAAACTCGCACGCATCGATGCGATCGTCAAAGAGTTGGCAAACGAACAGACGACGCTCGACCGCGGTGTCGCGCTCTTTCAGGAAGGGCGGACGCTGATCACCGCCTGTGAAGCGCTCCTGAAAGGCGCACAAGAACAGGTTGAGGCTGCCACGAAGGGCGAGGGCAAGGTATGAGCGGCGGATGTTGCACCGCATGCGGTGCCGTCTGTGCGACATCGGCGGCTTCGTGCGCCGCGTGTGGGGCGATCGTCAGCGCTATTGCTGCCGAGAGCGCGACGGCAACGCGCAGTGGCTCGGAGAAGCCGTGGCCGGGACGATCGGCCGCCGGCACCATTCTGATCGGCGTCGGCCTCGTTCTGCTCGTGGCGATTTTGGTGGTCGCGGCCTCGTTGGCGCCGCGTTAGCGTATGCAAGAACAGGTTGCGAACGGCGAGAGCAAGGCATGAGCGGCGGCGGAACATGCGGCACCTGCGGAGCATCGTTTCTGCCTCCGAGCGTGCAGTGCGGCATCTGCGGCGGCGCCTTTACTACGGCGATCGCCATTCAAACGATGCAAACCAACGAGATCATCGCCGCGGAATTTCCGGAACAATTATCGCCGGTTATGGATCGGAGCGCTCCCCGTGTCGCGCGTCTGTTCACGGCGGTGACGATCGCCTTGTGCATCGCGGCACTGGTGGTCGTCTATTTCTGGCATTTCTAAAGCTCGCGCTACCCGCCGGCGATCGCTCCGATAATCAACAGCGGCTCGCTGCCGTTGGCGACGGCATCGGGAAGCACGCTCGTGGGGTCTTCATGCGAGAGATCGGTGTTGCAGGCGTAGAAGCGCACCATCGCTCGACGCGTGCGCGTTCCGTGATGCAGCATCGTCCCGCGCAGCGCCGGGTAGCGCTCCTCGATGGCGCCGATCACCGATACAATCGTCGGCTCGCCCTCTGGTTCGACCTCGATCTCCCCGCCGATATTCGCCAATACTTTGAGGTGGGCGGGAAGAACCACGCGGATCATTCGAGCGTCTGAACTTCCACCGAGAGCACCGGGGGGAGATCGCGAGCGATCGCCGTCCAGGAATCACCGCTATCCGATGAGGCGTAGATCTGTCCGCCGGTCGTGCCGAAGTAGATGCCGCAGGAATCGAGCCGGTCGACGGCCATCGCGTCGCGCAGCACGTTGACGTAGCAGTGCTCCTGCGGAAGCCCTTTCGTTAGCGCCTCCCACTCATTGCCGCCGCTCTTGCTGCGGTAGACGCGCAATGCACCGTCGAGCGGAAAGTGTTCGCGGTCGCTCGTAATCGGAACGACGTAAATCGTTTCGGGTTCGTGAGCGTGAACGTCGATTGCAAATCCGAAATCGGTGGGGAGGTTGCCGCTGATCTCGTGCCATCGATCGCCGCCGTTGTCGCTGCGCATAACGTCCCAGTGTTTCTGCATGAACAGCACCTCCGGCTTCGCCGGGTGCATGGCGAGCCGATGCACGCAGTGCCCGACCTCGGCATTGGGATCGGGAATATATTCCGAATGAAGGCCTTGATTGATCGGGCGCCAGGTGGCTCCGCCGTCGTCGGTGCGGAACGCTCCGGCTGCAGAGATCGCGACGTAGATTCGTTGCGCATCGGTAGGATCGACGATGATGGTGTGAAGGCAGAGGCCGCCGGCACCGGGGTGCCAGGTGCTTCCGGTGCTGCTGGTGCGGAGCGCATCGAGTTCGCGCCAACTCTCGCCCCCGTCGTCGGAGCGAAAGAGCGCAGCATCTTCGACACCGGCGTAGAGGACGTCGGGGTTCGTCGGCGAGGGCTCGATATGCCAGACGCGTTTGAACTCCCACGGGCGCGCGGTGCCGTCGAACCATTGATGCGTCCCGGGAGTGCCGGCGTAGGTGAATTCATTATTGACCGTGCGCCACGTCCGCCCACCGTCGTCGGAGCGCTGCATGACTTGGCCGAACCACGAACTGCACTGCGAGGCGTAGAGGCGTTGGGGATCGGCGGGTGAGCCCGTCATGTGGTAGATCTCCCAGCCGGGGAACAATGGGCCCTCGATCTTCCAACGGTCGCGCTTTGCATCGGCCTGAAGAATGAAGGCGCCTTTTCTGGTACCGGCGAGAACGCGGACAGCACTCATGGTTTACGACCTCCGTCGCAGCAGCCTGCGGCGCTTTCCGCAGCCCCTCCTGCCCGAGCAAGCAGCGCTGCGGAAAGCATTGCGTGGCGCTTCACGAAGAAGCCGAGGATGAAAGGAACGCGACTCGACGATGCAGTTGCCGAGCAATTCGCGCTCTCGCGTTCGCATGCGCGCAGCCTTATTCTCGAAGGTCGAGTCCGTGTCGACGGAGCGCCGGCGCAGAAAGCCGGAGCCAACGTCCGGCCTGGTGCGTCGATCGAGGTGCGTCAGCCGCGCCGATTCGTGAGCCGTGGAGGGGAGAAACTCGAAGCGGCGCTCGATGCATTTGCAATCGACGTCAGCGAACTGCGGGCGCTCGATATCGGCGCATCGACCGGCGGCTTCACCGATTGCCTGCTCCAGCGTGGCGCCGCGCATGTGACTGCGCTCGACGTCGGCTACGGACAGCTCGATTGGCGCCTGCGGAACGATCCTCGCGTCACGGTCATGGAGCGGACACATGCGCGCAATCTTCCCGTCGATGCGTTTGCGGTACCATTCGAGCTCATCGTGATCGACGTATCGTTTATCTCGCTGCATACGATACTCGCCTCGGCAATGCGCTTTCTTTCACCCGACGGCACGGTCGTTGCGTTGGTGAAGCCGCAATTCGAGGCGGGCAGAGAGCGACTCGGGCGCGGCGGCGTCGTGCGAGACCCGTCCATCCATCGCGCCGTCCTGCACGAGGTCGCGGACTCCTCGGCGGCGCTCGGCCTGCTGCCGACGGCGTTGATCTCCTCACCGTTGAAGGGACCTGCCGGGAACCGCGAGTTCTTGCTTCAACTGCGGCGTTCGGGAGAACCGCTTGCGGAGGGACGAATCGAGGAGGTCGTCGGCGAAGGACTATCGGCACCATGAAAACGCTTTCGTTCGCGCGGCGTTCGGTCGCCGTCCACCTCTCGTCGCGCGAGTCCGCGCATGCGTATGCCCGACATTTTATCGGCCTTCTCGAGAAGCGCTCGATCTCGTGCGTCGTTCTCGATGGGGAAGCGGCCGATCCCAAGCTCCTCGAACGTGCCGATCTCCTCGTGAGCATCGGTGGCGACGGTACGCTGCTCCGGGCCGCGCGGCGCGTCGTCGATCTCGGTATTCCGATTCTCGGTATCAATACCGGCCGCTTGGGTTTTCTCACCGAGTTCGATAGCAACGATCCCCGCATCGAAGATCTCCCCGATCTTCTCGACCGCGGGCTCCTCATCGAAGAGCGCGTTGCCCTTCAAGTCGAGGTCTGTGGGAAGAAGCACTTTGCGCTCAACGATGTCGTCGTTCGCAAAGGCGATATCGCGCGTGTCGTTCCCTTTCGACTTCATCTCGATGATGAAGAAGCAGTCGGTGTTCCGGCCGACGGTATTTGCGTCTGCACGCCGACCGGTTCGACGGCATATTTTCTCTCCGCCGGGGGTTCGCTGATTTCACCGCGCGTCGATGCGTTCGGCGTCGTTCCGCTTCTGCCGCATACGTTGTTTTCGCGTCCGCTCATCGTCGCCGGCGATGCGCGCGTCACCATTTTTTGCGATGCCGATCTCGGTGGAGCGCACTTGGAGTGCGACGGCGATGTCGTGACCGAGATCGCACCGAACGAGCCAATCGTCGTCTACCGCTATCCACGATTGGTGCGCTTCGCTCGCGTCGAGGCACTGCGATTTTTCGAGCGCCTCGAAGCGAAACTCCGCTGGGGTGCCTCGATCGTCGAAACGGTTCGGTAGGCGCGATTCGTGCTTCGTTCCTTGCGTATCGAGAACTTCGCGCTCATCCGGAGCGCCGACGTGGAGTTTGGAGCGGGGCTCACTGCATTTACCGGCGAGACGGGTTCGGGGAAGTCGATGCTCCTCGGAGCGCTTGCCTTCGCCTGCGGAGCGCGCAACGATATCGAAAGTATCGCTCGTCCGGAAGAACGCACGTTGGTGACGCTACACGTTGACGCCGATGCAGAACTCAAAGCGTGGCTCGACGAGCGCGGGTACGAAATTGAAGACGATGAAGATATCACGCTCGAACGCGAGGTATCGCGAAGCGGAAAGAGTGCCGCGCGCATCTGCGGGCGCAGCGCGAGCCTCGCGGTGCTGCGCGATTTCGGCCGCGAGATCGTCGATCTTGTCGGTCAGCACGAAGCGCAGCGGCTGACCGCTGCAAGTTTTCAGCGAACCATGCTCGACCGCTTCGGTGGTGAAGCGACGCTCGACGCGGCGAACGCGGTCGCCGCGGCATATCGAGCGGTCGATGCGGCGCGGAACCGATTGACCGAATTGGAAGCAGCGCGACGGACGGAGCGAGAGCGGGCGGCGTTCGTTCACGATGCGTTGCTCGCCATCGAAGCACTTCGCCCGGAGGCCGGGGAATACGCAACGATGCGCGAGCGCCGCACCGTGCTCGCCCATGGAGAACGCATCGCCGCAGCCCTGCGCTCCGCGCACGAAGCGCTGCGCGGCGAAGAGGGATCCGCCGAGAGCGCGATCGGCGGCGCCGATGCGGCGCTGCGATCGATTCTCTCGCTTCTCCCGGAGATCGCCGAGATTCTCGCGCGCATGGAGGCGATACAAGGTGAGTGCGGCGACCTCGCGCTCGAGATATCACGTTCGCTCGAAAGCCTCGAGCGCGCACCGGGCGAACTCGAAGCGCTCGAATCGCGTTCGGCGGAGTTCGAACGACTCGCGCGTCTCTACGGCAACGGGGATGCCGACGCACTTGCTGCGCTCTGGGAAGAGATGCGCGCGGCGGTCGATCTGCTCGAGAACGGCGAAGCGCTGCTCGCCGCAGCACGTGAAGAGGATCGCGCGGCTCGGGAGATTCTTTCCGAAGCCGATGCCCGCCAACGCTCGGCGCGTCGCGAGGCGGCACAACGCTTGAGTGCGACGATCGATGCGGAGTTTGCGGCGCTCTCGCTTGCCGGAGCGCATTTCGGCGTGAGCTTCGAAGCGCGCGGCGAGTGCGGCGTCCACGGAAGCGAACGCACGAGTTTTACCTTTGCGCCGAACCGAGGCGAACCGGAGCGAGCGCTGGCGAAGATCGCTTCGGGAGGCGAACGTTCGCGCGTTTTGCTCGCATTGGTGCTCGCGCTTGCCGGTGTTCGTCGCGGAGCGAGTTACGTCTTCGATGAGGTCGACGCCGGCATCGGCGGTGCGGTCGCCGTTGCCGTCGGCGAGAGGCTCGCGCGCCTAGCGAACGATGCGCAGGTCATCTGCGTCACCCATCTTGCGCAGATCGCCGTGCACGCGCGCGCGCAAATCGTACTCGAGAAAGTATCGCTCGGAACGGGAATCGCGATCGCGCTCAATCCGGTTACCGACGATGACGCGCGCGAAAGCGAGATCGCGCGCATGCTCTCCGGCGAGCCGCACCGGCAGGCGCTCGAACACGCACGCGAGATGATCGCGCGCGCGGCCGCCGCTACGGGATCTGGTGAATCTTTAAGACGTTCGTCCCGCCCGCGCCGACCGGCATCCCGGTCGTGAACGCGATGAGATCGCCGCGTTGTACGAAGCCCTCTTCCTGCATGCGGCGCTCGGTGACGTAGAGGAGCACATCGATCGAGGCGTATTGATCGATCAGCAGCGCCTCGACTCCCCAGACCAACGCGAGCCGCTGCGCGACCTTCCGATGCGGGGTGAGCGCGACGATACGCGCGCTCGGGCGGAATGCCGCAATATGGTGCGCGGTGTTGCCGGTGGTCGTACCGGTGACGATAAACGGTATACCGAGCTCGCTGCTCGCTCTCGTTGCCGCTTCGGCGATCGAACTCGCAATCGTCGGCTCGCTCTTTTCCAGTCGCCGATCGCGTAGCGTTGCATGCGGATAATGCTTCTCGACCTCGCGCGCGATCTCGGCCATCGTGCGAACCGCTTCGGTGGGGTACGAACCACGAGCGGTCTCGCCGGAGAGCATGATCGCGTCGGTGCCGTCGAGGATGGCGTTGGCGACGTCGGCGACTTCGGCGCGAGTCGGGCGCGAATTCGAGGTCATCGATTCGAGCATCTGCGTCGCCGTCACCACCGGCTTGCTCGCGCGATTGCAACGCGCGATAAGATCTTTCTGGACCAGTGGCACTTGCTCGAGCGGAATCTCGATGCCGAGGTCGCCGCGTGCAACCATGATCCCGTCGGCGGCGGCGATGATGCGATCGATATCTTCGAGCGCTTCATGTTTTTCGATCTTGGCAAGAACGGGAACGCGCTTGCCGCGCTCGTTCATGAAGTTTTTAACGCGTTCGATATCGGCGACGCTGCGAACGAACGAGACGGCAACATAATCGACCTGCTG